>DNZD01000103.1 GCA_003504855.1 Cytophagales bacterium | reverse complement strand
ATGGGCTGGTTAGTTGTTTTTGGACTGCTCCACGCACATGTTACACTTTGGCAGGGAGATATATTGTATTTCTATGGTGTAATCGGAATGGTCGCATTTCTCTTCCGTAAGATGAAGCCAGTCTACCTGATAATGGCATTGCCGCTGGTGGCCCTATTGGAATTTGCGCTAAGCACTTCATTCTACCAGGAGATAAGGGCGAAGCGTCTGGCCTATGTGTCAGCCAAAGCAGCTGTTCAAAATCAACAAGCCCTTACCCCAGAACAGGATAAAGCCCTTCAGGTGTGGCGGGAAGTCGAACTCGATATGATTCCTAACAAAGAGGACGCAGCCGACCATACTCGCATCATGAAATCAGACTATGCTACAGTTGCATCTTTTATCCGTAAACGAAGTTGGGACGGCCAAACAAAGTATCTGATATACGGTTTCTGGGACCCCCTTGCACTTATGCTCCTCGGCATTGCCTTATTCAAGTGGGGGTTCTTTACCGGCGCCTGGAAACAACAAGCATACTTTCGGATGATCCTTGTCGGTTATGGGTTGGGGTTTCCATTGGTCATCTGGAACTTTTATTATGGATACGTGAATTACCCGTCTCTGGAAGCGTCCCTCGCCCGCATGGAGGTGGTATCTATTAATTGGATGGACCTGATCTATCCGGTTCAGCGCATCCTGCTGATGATGGCGCATGCTTCAGTAGTTATTGTAATCGTTCAGCTAAGTTGGTTTAGAAGTTTAACAGACCGGCTTCGGGCAGTGGGACAGATGGCTTTTACCAATTATATTGTCCACACCCTGATATGTACATTCTTCTTCTTCGGCTATGGCCTTAACTACTATGCCGAGCTGGAGTTCTATCAAATCTACTATGTGGTTTTAGCTATATGGATTCTTCAATTAATATACAGCAAGCCTTGGTTGCAACATTTTCTCTTCGGGCCCCTGGAATGGCTGTGGCGTTCCTTAACCTATTGGAAGGTGCAACCCATGCTTCGCAAAGACCATAAATAACACTTGACGGGAAAAATGTGCCTTACATTGCAGATCGGATGTTTTTTACCAAACTTCACCACTTAAATTTTTAGCCCCCCTATGAAATTATCATCGTTCATCGCATCAGGTCTTATCGCATTACTCGTTTCCTGCTCCCCTGGAACAGAAACTGCCCAACGTCCGGATGTTAAAGCTCCGGTAGCCAAGGTTGTACCCTTTGAAATTGTTGCCAAGCACGGCCACAAACGAATTGACAATTACTACTGGCTTAAGGAACGAGAAGACACGGCTGTCCTTAACTACCTCAAGGCTGAAAACAAGTACCTCGACACCATGACCGCACATACGCGACCATTGCGCGAGAAATTGTACAACGAAATGAAGGCACGCATCAAGGAGAAAGATGAATCCGTGCCTTACAAGGACGGAGAATATTATTACTACACCCGTTTTGAAGAAGGCGCCAATTACCCGATCTATTGTCGCAAGAAAGGATCCCTGGAAGCAGCAGAAGAGATTATTGCCAATGGCAATGAATTGAGCAAAGGACATAAGTACTTTAATCTGTCGATTTCAGCCAGTCCAAAGCATGACCTGGTGGCTCTCGCCATCGATACGGTAGGCCGGCGGTTTTATACATTACAGTTCAAGGATATGGCCACGGGTAACCTGCTCGCGGATGTTATCCCGGGTACTACCGGTAATCTGGCCTGGGCGGCAGATAACAAGACCATATTCTACAGCAAGCAAGATCCCACCACACTTCGGGCGAATGAAATTCGTCGTCATACACTGGGAGAAACTGGAACTGATAAATTGATTTTTGAGGAGAAGGACCAGACCTTGTCGTGCTATGTCGGGTTGGCCAAATCGAAGAAATTTATTCTGATTCAATCCGGAAGAACGGATGCATCCTATGCCCAATTCATCCCGGCAGATAAGATTGATGCCAAACCAATGCTGATTCAACCGCTTCAAAATGACGTGGAATATTCAGCCGATCACGCTGGTGGCAAATTCTATATCCGCACCAACCTGCAGGCACCCAACTACCGCCTGGTAGAAATGGCCGACACGAAGACCGGCGCAGAAAACTGGAAGGATGTAATCCCGCATCGCGAAAAAGTCTTCTTCCGGGGATTTGAATTGTTCAAGGACTATCTCGCCATTGAAGACGAAAGTGAAGGACTCACCAAAATCCGGTTGATCAAGTGGTCGGACAAGACTGAAACCGCCATCGACTTTGGGGAGCCGGCCTACATTGCCGGAATTGATAACAATCCGGAGTTTGATTCCAAGGTGATCCGGTACAGCTACCAGTCGATGACCACGCCACCTTCAACTTATGACTATGCGATCGACACCAAAGAAAAAAAATTATTGAAGCAACGTGAAGTACTGGGTGGCTTCTCCCCTTCAAACTACCAAACCGAACGCATCATGGCCCCGGCCAAGGATGGCAAACTGGTACCCATCTCCATCGTCTATCGCAAAGACAAGTTCAAGAAGGACGGCACCAACCCATGCCTGCAGTATTCCTATGGTTCTTACGGGTCGACTTCATACGCAACATTCAGTTCGAACCGATTGAGTTTGCTGGATCGTGGATTTGTGTATGCGCTGGCTCACGTACGCGGCGGACAGGAAATGGGCGGTCAATGGTATGAAGACGGCAAGATGATGCATAAGAAGAACACGTTCACCGACTTTACCGATTGTTCGGATTTTCTTATCGCCAATAAGTATGCAGCCAAAGACAAACTCTTCGCCTATGGCGGCAGTGCCGGTGGGCTGTTGATGGGTGCCATCACCAATATGCGCCCCGAACTATACAAAGGAGTGATTGCAGCTGTTCCATTTGTTGATGTGATCACCACCATGATGGATGAGAGTATTCCATTGACCACGTTTGAGTGGCGCGAGTGGGGCAATCCAAATATCCAGGAACAGTATGAATATATGCTCTCGTATTCTCCCTATGACCAGGTAGAGAAAAAAGCCTATCCCAACCTTTTGGTCACCACCAGCCTTCATGACAGCCAGGTGCAATACTGGGAGCCTGCCAAGTGGGTGGCCAAGCTTCGCGCCATGAAGACCGACAACAACCTGTTGCTGATGTATATTAATATGTCTGCTGGTCACGGCGGACAATCCGGGCGTTTCCTGTCATTGAAGGAAGAGGCCATGCGGCAGGCATTTATGCTTGATTTGGTTGGAATAAAGGAATAGTATACCCCAATTTACAGTATAGAAGACCAGGGCTTATGCGCTGGTCTTTTTGTTTTTGGGGGTGAGATTGGATGTTCTGAATTCTTTAGGAGGAATGTAAAAACAGGCTTAGCTTTCTAATCTGACTGGAGAGATTCAGACAGACCACCAAACCCCCTGCTGAAGGACCTTGTCCTTCAACCCTATGCTGACCAACAATAACCGGCCTGGCACATTGCTGCGACCCACTTATGTTGGCATTCTGCTGACGGGTCTGTTTGTTTTCATAGCTCAGTTTCTGCTCGCTCAGGAGGTACCGATTTTTCAATATGCCCGGGTTGCGGGTGGAAATCCGAACACAGATCGTGGGAAATCAGTGGTCACCGATGCTGGTGGATACGTTTACCTGGTTAGTGAATTCAGAGGTACCGGAGATATCGATCCTGGCCCTGCAGTAGTTACTAAGACGGCGACAGGCACCGATCTAATTCTTGTTAAGATCGACCCGTCGGGCAACACCGTATGGATTAAGGCCATTAATTCGGCAACAGCGATGGATATGGCACTGGATGATTCCGGAAACATTTTTCTCACTGGAGGTTTTTCAAGTACCATTGACTTTGACCCGGGTCCGGGCGTAAGCAACCTGACATCATTAGGTTACAATGACGCTTTTGTCCTCAAGCTTGATAACGATGGGAACTTTATTTGGGCGAAGAGTTTTGGAACCACCAATCCCAATGACATCGGTTATTCCATTGCTGTTGATCCTTCTGGAAATGTAATCACATCTGGACAAATCGCAGGCGCCACCGATTTAGATCCGGGCCCCGGAGTTTCTATGGTAACGCCGACCGGATACGGGGCATTTGTACAAAAACTGGATACCAATGGTAGTTTCGTTTGGGGAATTACTTTCTCAGGATCCAGCAATATTGATGCAGCCCGTGCAGTAGCAACAGATGTGGCGGGCAATGTCTACGTCACCGGGTTATTCACCGGCACCTCCGATTTTGATCCGGGCCCCGGGACATTCACCATGACCGCACTTACATACAGCAATGTATTTGTAGCAAAACTTACCGCCAATGGAAACTTCTCCTGGGCTAAGTCATTTGGCGGACCCGGATGGGACTATGGCAACAGCATAACGGTAGATCCTTTGGGTAATGTATACACCGCCGGGCAATTTGGAGGTCCAGCAGATTTTGATCCGGGACCCGGTGTCTTCACGTTGACGACGGTACTCGGGGGGTTTGTCTCTAAGCTTGATACCAACGGCAACTTTGTTTGGGCAACTGCGCAGGGCAGTGGCGGATGGTTTGTCACTAATTCCATTGCCTTAGATACTTCCGGAGATGTGTACACCACGGGCTACTTTCTGGGCAGTGCGGATTTTGATCCGGGGCCCGGCACTTTTACCATCGTCCCCAACAGCTATGATGCTTTTGTGTCAAAACTCACCAGCTCCGGAAATTTTGTTTGGGCCACCTCTTTTGGCGGACCAAACCGGGATGAAGGCAACGCAATAACCGTTGATCCATTTGACAATATCTATACCACGGGCAGCTATGAAACGACTGCCGATTTTAATCCTGGTGCCTGTGTTAATAGTTTTACGGTTGCCGGAGGGGCCGATCTGTTTCTTCAGAAGATGAGTACCGGAATTATTGGCCCTCCTCCCACCTTCAGCTCATTTACACCGACTTCCGGCTATCCGGGCGCAACCGTGACGCTGGCGGGCACCAACTTCAGCACCGTGCCAGGCATCAATGTAGTCCGCTTCAATGGGGTCCAGTCTATTGTTACAGCATCAACAGCAACTTCAATAACCACCACGGTTCCTGCAGGTGCAACAACCGGCCCGGTTACTGTAGAAATAGCTTGTCAAACCGCTACAGCACCCGGAAACTTCACCGTCCTTATTCCGCCTCCGGTGATCACGTCGTTTAGTCCGGTGAGCGGTCCCATTGGAACCACCGTGACACTCACCGGTACTGATTTTGGAACCACCATCAGCAACAACATTGTTTACTTCGGTGCCCGACGCGCAACCGTAACGTCTGCATCACCCACTTCACTTACTGTTGTT
>DNZD01000218.1 GCA_003504855.1 Cytophagales bacterium | reverse complement strand
CCTACAACCACCTGAACCTGCCGGTGCAGGTGAACAAGGGAGCGAGCGACTACATCGTATATACGTATGATGCCGGCGGCCGCAAACTGTCCCAGCAGGTGTTCGGCAGTACGCCGAAGATTACCGATTACATGGGAGAGTTTATTTACGAAGGCAACGTATTGCAGTTCGTGAACACCGAAGAAGGCCGCATCGTGATGACCGGCGCGAACCCCGAGTACCAGTACCACCTCAAGGATCATTTGGGCAACGTGCGGACCACGTTCACCACCGTGACTACGCCGGAGGTGAATACTGCCACCTATGAAACCGCCAACCTCACCGCCGAGATGGGCAAGTTTTTGCGGATGGACAAAGCGAGAAGAGTAAACTCCACTTTGTTTGATCGCACCAACGGATCGAGCCCGGGCTTCGCCGAGCGGTTGAATGGCACCACGAATGAGAAGTATGGACTGGCAAGGTCAATAGCGGTATCCTCAGGCGATGTAGTGAGCGCAGAAGTATATGCCAAGTATCCGGACACCAACTCGGCCAACTGGCTCCCGGCCCTTTCCACCCTGATGGGCAATATCGCCACCAACACCGGAAATATTGTAGTGGACGGATCCAACTACGCCAACGGCAACAATCCGTTCAACGCCTTGTTCGCCCAGGCCCACACCCCGAGCGGCACGGCGCCCCAGGCGTATTTAAACTGCCTGCCTGCCGTAGCTTTAGCGAAGGCAGGGATGGTGTTTGACAAGAACTGGAACCTGATTTCTTCCAAAAGCGGCTACATGCAGATCACTACGGCCGGGCGCGAGACCGGTTCCGATGTAGCCCACGAGCGCCTGTTCACGCCGAGCATCAGCATCACCGAGCCGGGGTATGTGTATATTTATGTAAGCAACGAAGACCTGGCAGCACCGAAGGACGTATTCTTAGCCTGCCCCGATGAAGCGTTTCGCGGAATCGGGGACGACTTCAGCGTGACACAGGTGAAGACCCCGATTGTGCAGGTGGAGGATTATTATCCGTTTGGGTTGACGTTTAACTCCTACCAGCGTGACAGCTCAATGCCGGACCAATACCTCTACAACGGCAAAGAGTTGCAGGATGAGCTGAGCCTGGGGTGGCTGGATTATGGAGCGAGGATGTATATGCCGGAGTTGGGGAGGTGGGGAGTGGTGGATCCGCATGTCGAGAAATACGAATCGATTAATCCATATTCTTACAACTATTCTAATCCCATAAGATTTGTTGACCTTTTTGGTAGGGATCCGGGAGACATTGTCGTGTTATTTTCTGGAGCTGACTTTGGTCAAGGAAAGACTGGAAGTACTGTTGCAATTGAAAATGAAGTGAGAAAGGACGTCAATGGCGGTAAGGTTGTCTCCTATTCAAGTTCGTACTACAAAAATCTGGATGACGGTACTCAGGAAGCGTATGATGAAATTCTGCGGACTCACAAGGAAAATCCCAAAGGACGAATATTACTATACGGATATAGTTATGGCGGTGTATTGGTAAATCACTTGGCAAAGCGACTAGCCAAGGCTGAAATTCAAGTATCAGTCATGGTAACAGTAGATGCTGCCAATGGTTGGGGAAGCGATAATGTTGATAGAACTATAAGTAGTAATGTGCATGTGAATGAGAATTTCTTTGAACTCAACCCTAAGTTTACGAGAGATCCCACTTTGTCTCATGGCCATGCCAATTCTGGAAATCCTGGGCAGGTTAAAAATCATGACAAGTCTAACGATTCGTATGAAGGTGAGAAAATGGATCATATGAATATTGATGAGGCGACAATGAAAGATGCTGTTCAGATATTCACAAATATCCTCAAATGTCTTACGGATGGTGATAGGAAGGACTATGATAGCGACCAAGTAAAGGAACTCCTAAAGAAAAAGAAATGAAAACCTACATTTTGGTATTGTTACATTTAATTGGTTTGTCATTTGTTTATGTAAGCGCCGGCATATTGATTTATTGGCTTTTTGAATTTGACATGCCATTTCCGGAAGAATACCAATCAAGTGTTCTATTGGGTTACGGTACGTATTTAGTTTTGCCACTAGTTGGGCTTATTTCTATTTGGATGAATTTTCCAAGGAGAGTAGGGAGAGCGCTTGGTTACATTTATCTTTTATTTTGGGTTACTGCCATAATTCGAATTGTTTCTATTCTCCTGTCTAAGTAGAAGCTTATAAATCTTTAGGAATTAAGTGAGGGCCACATTTACCACCGTAAATCTGCCTGATGTTAATACAGCCACCTACGAACCGGCGAATCAATCTGCCGAGTTGGCGAAGTACCTGAGGCTTGACAAAGCCAAACTCGTTACCGCAGCGATCTTTGATCACACCAACGGCGCAGCCAGCGGCACCTCAGAGCGATTAAACGGTTCTGCCAACGAGAAATTTGGCATTGCCCGCTCTATATCCGTAGCGGCAGGGGATGTGATCAGCACGGAGGTATATGCCAAGTATGTAGACCCTAATTCCGCCAACTGGAGTGGCGCGTTGACCAGCCTCATTGGCCAGATAGCAACCGGAACAGTGGGTGTGGTGGTAGACGGGGCCAACTACAACAACGCAATAAATCCCTTCCCTTACCCAGGAGCCCCGGCCCATACCCCGAGTGGCACAGGACCGAAAGCTTATTTAAATTGGTTGGTGTTTGACAAGAACTGGACGCTTGATCTGAGCAAGAGTGGCTACATGCAAATGAGCACGGCGGGTAAAGAGGCGGGCACGGATGTAGCCCATGAGCGGTTATTTTCTCCTACGATCAATATCACTGAGCCTGGCTACGTATATGTATATTTATCCAACGAGGAGACGACACCTGTGGATGTCTATTTTGATGATCTGAAAGTGACGCAAGTGAAGACCCCGATTGTGCAGGTGGAGGATTATTATCCGTTTGGGTTGACGTTTAACTCCTACCAGCGTGACAGCTCGATGCCGGACCAATACCTGTACAACGGCAAGGAGTTGCAGGATGAACTGAGTTTGGGGTGGTTGGATTATGGAGCTAGGATGTATATGCCGGAGTTGGGGAGGTGGGGAGTGGTGGATAGGATGATGGAATTATATCCTGGTACTACTAACTATGGATATGTAGGAAATAATCCTTTAATCTTCATTGACCCAACTGGCGAGACACTCATGGTCAATTTTGTTGGAGGTGGATCGGACAAGAAATTTATTAATGAAATTGAAAAGATGTTTAATGGCCAGTTTAAGCTTAAATTTTCACAGGTCACCGATGGGAAAGGCAATCAAATAAAGGGTAAATATCAAGTTGGTATCATTGCTACTAAAGGAGGTGGTGATAGAACTAAACTATCTGAGGGCGCCAAGTCCTTCTATGATGGAATAAAGCAGGTAATTGACGATCCTAAAGTCAAAGTTGATATTAGTATCTACAATGGAGATGAAGATTTGAAGAATAGCGTCGGAAATTACTTAAATAATAAAATTGATATGGCAGATATTGAACAATTCCCAGACTTCAATCATCAATCATCATCACAATCAGGGCCAACTCGTGGAGGAAAACTCATCCATGAAATCAGAGAACAGTTTTTTAAGGCGATGAAGGGGGAGGTTCAAGGTGAGGACAAATTTGAAACTCCGGCTCACGATAATGGAATTCACTGGGAAGAAACTATTAACCAGAACTCTCGCCTACACGATACTGGTAATTTTAGGACTGGTTTAATTCAAACATATAAATTAAAAAATGGAACAGTAGTAAGGTATAAAATACTTGGATGGTATGGTCAAAAGGTGATTCAGGTAAACAAAGTAAAATAACTATGAGCTTTAGAATGTTGGTATTTTTAACAGTCCTCTTGTCATGTTGCCAAAGCGAAAACAAAGGAAGGATTACTGTAAGGGACGAGATGGTAAATTGTATTCTTATTCTCACATCGAGACAACTCAATCTTAATTCTGATCTACAGACCACGGCCAGCGCTGTTTATTGCCTGGAGGCTGTCACCGGAATCAAAAGCCAAATTATTCATGGTTCGGATATGCCATTTTTCTATCCATCTGATGAAAGAGACTTTGTTGAATACTTTTATGATGATGTAGTTAAATGGTCCAACTGGATTGAAAAGAATGCTGACACTATTTCGGAAAATGAAGCAAATAACCTGTTGACTAAATTTTCGAAAAATGTTGGCTTCGAATTGAAGTGGCCGCCTCGATACACACAGTTGATAAGTGAGGGTAAGATAACCAATGACTGCTGTCATTAAGAGATGCAACTACCCCCTGCCGGTCGGCGTTTGTATCCTGTTGATGAGTGTATAACCCCGTGCTTGACTGCTGCAGTAAATCCTTCACTAATATACAGGACGGCGATAGACAATGAAACATGCCTTATTGATTTTTGTAGCTGTCGGCTTACTTCAGGGTTGCTCATCTCAGCATACCCGTCCAAAATACCCTGATCCATACTGGGAAGGTATTTGGGGGAAGAACATCAAATACATGATATCAACTCCTGGTGTTGACAAGAAGGGCGCTGACACGATCTGGTTAGCCAGGGATAGCCGAAAAATGGCAAGGCGCAGACTTTGGTCAGTGGACACAACGGAATACGACGACAGGAATTTTATCGTTCATGTTTTGAGTTCTGGAGAAAGCCCGGACAATCGAATTTACAAATACCATCAGACTGGGGATACAGTGTTTTGCGTCAGCTACTCCATCAAACATCAACATTGGAATTACAGCTTGAGCGACCTCGACTCTACAATGAACTCCACATGGAGGTTTCTGGTGGATCGGGAAGGCCGGGTTATGAGTGAAATCAATGAGATGGAATTTGTTGTTTTTGATTACGGTGAGGATAATTTATTGGATACAGAAGTCAGACTTAACAAGGATTCGTCAAAAATCAGTTCTTCTCACTATTCATATGACAGGGATCAACTTTTATCCATATCTCATTTTGATAACAACGACCTATTATTGTTCACCCATCATATGAAGAGCGGCCTTCCGGATTCTGTTGTCTTTCCTGATCGGGTGGTAAAATATTACTATGTTTATTATAAATAGAACCCGATTCTCAGGTCAATTAGTATGAAGATATCTATTCAGTTATTGTTTCTTTTGTTTTTGGTATCGTGTGGCAATTCATTTGAATATACTTATTATGATGATGGTTCGGTGAAGACTAAGTCCACTTCTCAAAAAGCATTGACAGGTGAATCCTTTATTTATTATCGAAACGGTCAAATGAAATCTCATTCAATCTGGAGAAATGGAGTAAGTACCGGTACTATTGAATCTTATTATGAAAATGGTCAAAAGTCACAGATTAGCAATTGGAAGGACGGTTTGATGGATGGTGAAGTTGTTTCATTTTATGAGTCCGGCAGACATAAGATTAAGGCCAACTATAAGTTGGGAGTATTGGTTGGTCGATATGAGGCATTCTATGAGTCCGGCAATAGACGTGAGCTACTGCTTTTTGATGATAGTTCCCGGGTCCATTACGTAAGTCGATGGGAAAAAGATGGACAGAGGTCTCTGTCAATGTTTTTGCCTTTAATAGATTTAGAGCCTTCACCCAAGTCTATTAGAGCATCAATACGGTTGCCATTAAAATTCTACGGTAGGGCTTATCTGAGTATTGGAACAAAGACTGAGAAGGGTTTTGTGCCCATCCTTAATAATAGGATACTGAAAGCGGATACAGTGCTGAGTTTTGTATATCCAGGAAATTTGAATGATTTGTATTACCATTTTGATTTTGAACCCGCACAGCTTGATACCCTGGATGAAATTGGTGTGGAAAAGAGGGTGATCCAAAAACCAGATTCTGTTTTGAAGAAAATGAATTTAGGTATAGCCGGCCTCAATTAGGAAATATTACCCGTTGGTCGGAATGTGATCCGCCCAATTTTGCACTCATACAAACTCTGTTAGTCGACAAAATTGGTAACGTGCGCGTCAGGAGTCTCCGGCGATACCGGATTAACCCTACTACTTTGGATGTATATAATAAGCACAATGAGCACCTGCCTGAGACGCAGTTTCCGGCCGTTGCCAGGAGCACCTGCCGATCCGGGATTAAGTATGGATAGAGTATGGATCAAGTATGGATAGAGTATGGATAGAGTATGAATGGGGTAGGAAGGATACCCCAAGGCCATTGTCTGTTTTAGTCGAATTTGAATGGATTCCCCAAATCGCGGTATTTGTTGGATTTCAATGGAATGAAATCATTGCTGGAATATTGGTTGCACTCGCGTCAGGAGACGCGCGCGATAAGTCGGACAAGCAGCAAGTAAGTTCGCCATAGGTCGGTGAAGAACACCGACCTGCACTATGGGTAATCCTTCGCAACTTATATACGAAGTTTGGTCACACTTGCGTCAGGAGACG
>DNZD01000294.1 GCA_003504855.1 Cytophagales bacterium | reverse complement strand
TTTGTGAACGGCAATCTGGGTATTATGGATTACTACAAGATGCAGAATGTACAGGCGGACACAGAAATGCGCCAGGCTATTTCCGGATCGGGTAAGTCAGGCGGCTCACCCAATACGCCGAGTAAATAGTACGAAATTGAAACCTCAGGAAAGGGCTGCTTCGGCAGCTCTTTTCATTTAAGCTCGAGAATATTCCAACTTGTTTTCTCCAGGGTGAGGTACAGTTGCCTTCCGCGTTGGAATTCGAAAGCGTCATATTGAATGGGGACGATGCTCAATCCATCATGGCTGATTACCCCAAACTTGCCATGTTGCTCTACCCGCACGGCGTGATCGGACATCACCTGCAGTTGCTCAAAGCGCGGCTCAATTAAAATATTGCCGCGATGGTCGGCCAATCCGAATCTGTTATTCTCAGCCACCAGCCAATGTCCGGTCGGCAGGCGATGCAACGAGTCATAGCGCAAGGGCAACAGTACCTGCCCTGTGCTATTGACGATGCCCCATTTCCCGCGAACGGCAACGCGGGTAGTGCCATCCATGAAGTCGTCAACCTGTTCAAAGTTGGGTTGCACCACAATTTGATCGGCTGTGTTGATGAATCCCCACTTGCCCAAAAGTTGAACGGGAGCCATGCCATGATGAAATTCACCAATGGAATCATAGCGGTTGGCAATGCGTAAGCGGCCCCTTCGGTCAACAAATCCAAACTTGCCATCTCGCTTTACCCCAATAAACCCTTCGCTTTCGCGGAAAGATGCTGTCTGTGTCTTTGGCGGTGGAAGCGTCGGCGGTGCGGGCACGGGCAGGCCGCTGAAGGTGACGTCTTTTTCTTTTCCGTTGGGAAGTTTTTCCCGGAGGAAGTCAGGAAAAATCGTGACAGGGTTTTCTGTGAAGTAAATGATTGACCCATCGAAGGTCTTGAGGATCTGCTGGGTGTCCTTGCATTCCAGCAGATAACTGGCATTCACAAGTTGTAATGTATGGGATTGCGGATGTATGCCCCACTGATCATCTTCCGTGATAATGCCATATTGATTTCTGAATTTTACCAATACCCAGGGACTGTAATGTTGCAACAGCGAATCGTAGACGCAGGCAATTATCTCGCGCCCGCGGTAGTCAATAGCACCCCAATGGCGGTTGTGCTTCACCGGAAAAAATGAACCGTTGAATGGGCCAATCATGTCGTACGACTTTGGGTTGCGGCGTGTACCCACGGTATCATACAGGTTCCACACCTGCTTTCCTTCAAACTTTTCTTTCACCCGCACAAAGCGACCCTCTACCACCAAAGAATCATAACGCGTAGGTAAAACCGAAGTGTGATTCAGCCGCTGTAGTCCGTACTTTCCCTGGTGGCGGACTACGGCCATGTTATTTTGAATGGTCCCAATCTCATCAAACGACAATGGCCAGCGCCAGTTCAGGGAATCATCCACCATCCCCACACGACCATCCAGGGTGATGCGTGCCCATCCATTGGCCGCAAATTCCAGTTGGTCTGCTTCGACGTGCTTCACCACTTCGAATGCGGCGTTGCGCAAGGCCCATTGATCTGCTTTGCGAACCCGCACGGTCTTCGCATCAACAATAGAGAGCTCCCGATAGATAGCGGGGATCACCAACTCACCATTGCGGTTGATAGCCCCTTGCTTCCAGTCTTCATGAATGACAGCCAGGTCCGACTGAAATGCATCGATGCGATCGATGGTGAAACCGGTAACCCAGGCACCCGTTTCTGAGCAGAGGGCAATTTTGTTTTCAAAATTCCGAACGGCATAGCGCAGGCTGCCGATCGGTTCAATGTTAGCATAGCGCGTAGGCAGGATGGTCTTGTCATTCAGGTCTGTCAACCCATAATTGTATTGGGTTCCTTCTTTCACCATCACCACCGCCCGGAGTCCGTAGAACCGGATGCCATCGTACACAAAGGGTACAGTTACTTTCCCCTGCAGATCGATGCAGCCAAATTTGTTGATGTATGGGTTGACAGCCTTGCTGACGATAACGCGGTCTCCACCCGGACTGGTCATGGATTCATATATGGCCGGGGTAATCAGTTCTTTTTTGAGGTTTATTAACCCCCATCGGTTGTGCTGGCGGTATCCGGTGATCTGTCCGATGAGGGAGAAGTGTCCGTCTGACCAGCCCAGCGCATCAAAGGAGGCAGGAAGTACCACTGCGCCGCTGGCATCCTTCAGTCCGACTTTTCCGTGCTCCTCGAACAACTGATAGTCACCAGCCGCGGCACTGATGGATATTATCCACGCCCACAAAAAAATCAGGTTCCTCACCGGGCAAAGGTAGGCCTTCCAGTCGTTGACGGCCAATTTTTTTGGGAGCGGTTCTTTCTTAATTTATACCGTCAAACCCGGACGGATGAACGAAGATGTATTGATTGCACTGGTATTGGTGGTAATCACGGTTGCTGTATGGTACACGTCACATCGGGAGTCGGGATTTTGGAAGAAGCTCTACACATTTGTCCCGCCCATGATCCTGTTGTTTTTGATTCCTTCCATCCTTGGGAGTTTTGATATCATTCAGGGTGGTGACTCCGCATCGGCGCGCTTTGCATTGAGCACCTTGTTGCCCATCACCTTGTTGTTGATGACCATGACCATCAACTTTCATGATATTCTGGCTTTGAGCCGGAAGTCGGTGGTGATATTTCTGGCAGGCACGGTGGGTATTGTGGTGGGAGGACCCGTTGCCCTTTGGATCGTAGGGCAATTCTCGCCTGACCTGCTGGCTGACAAAGGCAGCGACAGTGTATGGCGAGGGCTCGTGTGTATCACGGGAGCGTGGATCAATGGCACACCCGGCCAGACGTCGATGAAGGAAATTTTTGGAGCCAGCAATGAATTATACTTTATCATGATTGCCGTGGATGCGGTGATGCAAAACCTCTGGCTGGCCTTATTGTTGTTTGGTGTACGCTCAAGCGGATGGCTGGACCGGATGCTGAAGGCTGACCCGCAGGACCTGGCCACGATTCAGCAGGCGGGGTTTGAAAAGAGTCAGCAACGAGAGACGCATGTAATTCATAACAAACCCAAAAAGATTATTCAATTGGTTGCCGTGGCCCTCATTGGGTTTGGTATAGTATATAGTCTGACGCAATTAATGACGGGCTACTTTATGACGCAACAAATACCCGATGCATCCGTGTGGTCATTTTTGGCGAAGCCTTCTTTTTGGCTGGTGTTTTTCTCTACCACTTTGGGCATCGCCTTGTCTTTTACACGGGCCCGTCAGCTGGAGGCGGTGGGTGCTACGGAAGTGGGTAATTTCTTTTTTTATTTTCTGTTCAGCGCGATCGGACTCAAGATGAATTTGTTCCGGCTCGGTGGCCAATGGGAATTTATTCTGGTGTGTGCGATCTGGCTATTGATTCATCTGGCGGTGTTGGTGGCGGCGGCTCGCCTGATGCGCGGTTCTTACTTTTTTGTAGCCGTGGGAAGCCAGGCCAACATTGGTGGTCCGGCCACGGCGTCAATGCTCGCGAGTGCATTTAATCCACACCTGGCTTCTGTAGGTGTTTTGTTGGGGGTGCTGAGCAATG
>DNZD01000214.1 GCA_003504855.1 Cytophagales bacterium | reverse complement strand
TGCCATTGGGACCGTTTTCATTCCGGTTCAGTTATCCCGTGCGGGTGACCCTTGATCCGAAAGAAAAAATCGTCCGGTATGAGTCTACAGTATTAGGCATTGCGAAACTCGACATGCGGTTTCATATCGTGGACCGCGGTGATCATTCCGTGACGCATGAAGTGGTTGAGATCCGGTCGCGGCTTCCGGTGGAGCGGTACACAGCCGGGGAATGCCGGAAGTATCACAGCATGGTATTTGCAAACATGGAATCCGAAGTCCTTGGAAAGGTTCATCTTTAGGGGGATGGACTTTGAGGGAGAATCTGGGCATATTTGAGATTATGGCCAGCGAAGCTATCACCAAAGAGAGCCCGGCTGTGTCCTTTTTAGAAGGAAATTCATAACCAACTTCTTATCATGAAGGGCTTACTTCTTCTATCACTGATTTGTGTTTGTCTGCACGCTTTTGCCCAACCAGCCGCTCAACGCACCATCACCGTACGCGTGCTCGACGGTGAGACGAAGAAACCCATACGCGACGCGATGGTCGTAGTGCCCGGACGCGACGTGGTAAAGTCCAATGCCGTTGGGTTCTTCCAGATGGCCATCGATACGGTCAAACAGTTTTTTGTCAAACATCCGGCTTATGAAACAAGCAAGGTGGCAGTTCCGGAGGCAGGACAGTTTTCCATTCTGCTTACTCCGATCTGGTTTAAACTGCCCGTCATACCTCACGCAATGACAAATGTTAAAGACCCCAAGCCATATCAGCGGCTGGATTCTTTAATGCCATATGTTCGGTATAAAGGAGGCTGGATCAGGTTTTATGAACAGTTGTCAACAGCATTGCACACCAGGATTCATCAATTCAAACCGGACTCAATAGTACGTATACTGTTTGTCGTCGATGCGAGAGCAGGAGTTTCCGGAATACGTGTGAGAGGTGCTAAGGACTCCGTACTTATGGCCGTGACCAACGTCCTTGGTGGAGTAGCTGATTGGGAGTTCAGCAATCCATCTTACCCAATATGGAGATTCGATGTAGAGGCAGACGAAAAAGTATTTCATGTTGAAGAAGTATCGGCACGCCCCGTGAACGGCATGCAAGCCTTCTATGCAGAAATTGGCAGAAATATGAAATATCCCAAGGACGCATTGAGGAATAATATCGAGGGCCGGGTGCAGGTAACCTTTAACGTTGAGGCAGACGGTTCCCTGACGAATTGCAAAGTGGACAAGGGTCTGGGGTATGGTTGTGATGAAGAAGCTATCCGGCTAATCTCCGTGGCCAGCAAATGGATTCCCGGGAGTCAGAAGGGTAAGCCCGTACGGCAGCGATACACCTTGCCAATTATATTCAAATCCATGTAGAGGTTACTCCCAGGAATCTTCAGGATGAATAGCAAATTGTGTAAGTACGGGATAACGATCGCGTTGCTGGCAACCGGCTTCCTGCGTGGATGGTCGCAAGCCAACGAGGTGCAACTTCCCGGCCTTATGCATGAGGTGGTAGACTCAGCAGGTACATCCAGGCGTGCGCTCATCTTCTATGATTCTGTATTGGTGAATGATTATGCCTATGATGTTAAACTGGATATGCCCGGCGGATGGCCCGGATTCTACCGGTACTTTGCGCAACGAGTAAGCGGTCATGCCACAGAGATAACCGGAGAACAAGCCAAACTCAGTTTTCTGGTAAGCGCATCGGGGATGGTCCACTCGGTGGAGGTGGAAGGGGCCTCAGAAGCGTTGGCCGAACTGATGACCAAAGCGGTAACAACCATGCCTCGTTTTCCTTTAAAAGGAATGCAGGGTCCACCGTACCGTGTGGTGCTCTGGATTGAAAATGCAGACCAGGTGTTTAAGATGATCGGTGAGTCTGCCGTACCGCGGGGTGGTATGGCGGAGTTCTATAAACAGGTGGCCGTCAACATGCGTTATCCGGAGGCGGCCCGGAAGAAGAAGATTCAGGGACAGGTGTTTGTGGAGTTTGTGGTGGAAAGGGACGGGCGCCTCTCACAGACCAAAGTACTGCATGGCCTCGGGTTCGGTTGTGATGAAGAAGCCATTCGCCTGATCCGGTCCTCACCACACTGGATACCCGGAAAGATGTACGGTCGCCCGCAACGTCAACTGTATGTCCTGCCGCTTCAGTTTGGGAAGGAAAAATGAGTAGCCTGCTTTTATCATATTGCTGTAATTTGAAAATGTACATTCAGAAATGGTATCCAGTATGATCCGTCTTATCCTTACCGTTGCGTTGCTGAGTATTTCGATCCTGACACAGGCTCAATCGCGCACCATTACGGGACGGGTACTTGATCTGGAGAGCCGGAAGCCGGTACGCGATGCGGACGTTCAGGTGGAAGGAACGGACTTGAAAGCGACAACCAATACCCTTGGTTTTTTCCAACTGACCGTGACAGGAACGGGCAAAATTATCATTCAGCATCCCGGCTATGAAATGAGCGCTGTCGACCTTCCCGACGCTCCGCAGTTTACCACACTCGTGAAACCCATCCGGTATTACCTGCCCGGGATCGTTGTTGGCGGAAGGGGCAAGGACACCACTTTACTCCCGGATGACCTGATCCTTCGTTCCCGGCTCGATTCGCTCTATCCGGATATCCGATATAGCGGAGGTTGGCTGAAATGGTATGCAAAGCTTGAAGCGGGATTAAAAGCGATGAGTCCGGATAATTATTATTCGGATCCGCCATTCGACTCCATCGTCAGAATTCAATTCTCCGTGGATGCTAAATCAAGTGTCACCGGTGTGAAGATTGATGGCTGCAAGGAACCGGCGAGGCGGATGATATCCGCAGTACTTGGCGGGCTTTCCGATTGGGAGATCAAGCCGGGTAAGGGAAACGTATGGCATTTTGTAGCGGAGGAAATCAACTACAACGTTTATACTGTGGTGGAAGTCTCGGCACATCCGGTGAACGGGTTTAGTGCCTTCTACCGGGAGGTGGCAGAGAACATCAAATACCCGGATGCCGCTTTGCGCAAAAAGATAGAGGGGCGGGTATTTGTTGAATTTATCAT
>DNZD01000055.1 GCA_003504855.1 Cytophagales bacterium | reverse complement strand
ACGCGGGCTGTTTCTGAAAGCGGTTATAAAATTCCTGGGCAATGTGATTGGTGAGGCTCATACGCGAAGACACGTCAGGACGCTGCCTGATTTTTGGGATCTGATTTAAGGCTCATGCCCACGGTGCCCAGCACCAGCAGCAACAAGACAAAGCCGGATGCCATTGAGACTTTATTACCTCCAACATAAGGTTTAGGCTCAAACCGGAATTCAATGATATGCTTGCCTGCAGGCACCTCCAATGCACGGAGGAGATAATCGGCGCGCAAAATGGGAACTTCGTTGCCATCGATCGTGGCGTGCCAGCCCTTCGGGTAAAATATTTCTGAGAATACGACCAGGCCATTCACAGCTGATTGCGTTTCATATCGCATCATCGGCGGTTGATGTTCCAGCAAAGTGACAGTGGCTGAAGAGTCATATTCTACAGCAGGTGCCTGCACTCCTTCCAGCACAGCAGACTTCTTTGTATCCAGTCCATGTAATTTGTTCAGGGAAGTAATGGCATCGGGTACTGCACTAACCTCCTGAACAAACCACGCTGGGCCATTCGCCGAAGGATTAGCAATAACCTCCTGTGCAGCGGGACCATAGATGATGTACCGGGTATTGAGCATGTTCAGTACACCGAATTTGTTCATATCCAGTTGACCCGATTGAGCATCCCGCACCAGGTTCTGGGTTTCACGCGCGATGCAAGAGTCATACAGGTCCTGATAGCGACGGATCTTGGCGCCGTGGTAGCCCCCGAGACTGTTGTGGTGGTAAGAAGTCCGGGCGCTGGTTGAGAATGACTCGGTAAGGTTGTACACCCGGTAGTAATCTTTATCCTTCAGAATGGCTTCATCGGACGGGTTGGCCGCAAAGAAAGTGTTGTCGCGTTTGCGGTGAAAGTTGTCTTTGGTAAAGTAACGCTTGTCTACGAGCGATACGTCCATGGTCACCATAAAGATGATCATGCCTCCAAACACCAAAGGCGACACCTTGGCAGCCAGGTTGAAATACAGGGAAATAAATATGGCTGCAATGAAGGAGAACGACCGGATGGCATCATCCTGAAGCAGACCCTTGCGGTCGGCCTGCAGGGCCTTCAGAAACCAGGGCGGTAACTGGGCCTCCACGTCTCTGGAATAGGAACCCATGCCGGCAAATAACCAAAGCATCAAGCAAGCGCCCCCTGCGATGATAAATCCCATCAGCAACTTCTTCTTAGAAGCTGCCGAAACATTGCTCAGGTACTTCTCAATTCCAATGAGTCCCAGCAAGGGCATCGCAAAAAGAATTATAATCAGCGCAAAGTTGACGGACCGGAACTTGTTGTACCCTGGGAAATAATCAAACATGAAATAGTTGAAAGATGAAAATGCGTCACCCCAGCTTAGCATCAGGCTTAAAGCACTGAGTGGTACAAGCCACCAGATATACTTGCGGTCTGCGAACAGGATACCCAGCACAAACAGAAATACCATGGTAGCTCCGGCATAGTATGGCCCGATCGTGAAGGATTGGGGTCCCCAGTAAGCACTGGTGTACTGCGCCAATTGATTCGCCAACTGATTGTCATTGGACTGAACGAGTGCTTTGTAGGATTCGCTGTTCTGATCCTCCACAAAGTGCCGCATGCTGGTGCCTCCATAGGCTTGTGGAATAAGCAAAGTGAGCGGTTCCCAAATGCCATAGTTATAGGCGAAGGCATGTGATTTGGTAAGGCCATCCGGGGCCTTGACCCCGGCGGCTACTAACTCAGACGGTCCCCGGATCGAATAGTGCGTGTATTCAGTTATCGCCCAAAACTGTCCGAAGAAAGTTGCTGAGGCAATAACAGCGGCAGGTATCAACATACCAAGCGTTGCAAAGAATTCCTTCAATTGCTTTTCACGCAAAGCGAGTATCAGCTGCACCAATCCATACACACCAACAATCATCATGAGGTAGTATGTAATCTGCAAGTGGTTTTCGCGCAACTGCAAGGACAATCCCAAGGCGGTTACACCCATACCCAGCATGCGCTTTCCGGTAAAGGCCAGGTGAATACCGGCCATCACCAGCGGCATAAAGGCAATGGCGCCAATACGTGCATTGTGCCCAGCCGACAAACCAATAATCATGTATGATGATAATCCAAATGCGAGGGCTCCTGCAATGGCGAGGTAAGGACGGACCCGGAAACTGAGCAGAAGGATGTAATAACAGATGAAGGCCGCGAATATGTTACACACAGGATGAGGGAGGAACAACGTCAGGACCTTCTTCAGGGTCACCACCACCCCATCGCTCCACTCGAGGTTGACGAGGTAAGCGGGCATGCCACTAAACATGGAGGGAGCCCAAAGACCTTCCTGACCGGTAGCATTGCGGTAATCGCGCAATGCCTTGGCGGAACTGATGTGCTGACTGATATCCTGCTGGTCGAGCGACTTGTTTTCAAAGAAAATGGGACTGAAGAACACCAGGGTCACCACCAGAAAAATGCCGAGGGCTACGAGGTGAGGGGCGATATCCCCGAAGGTTATTTTTTTCATAGGAAGAAGGAGATGCAAAATAGCTATTAACTTTAATTGAATAACCGAAAAACCATGAATTCACGACTCCTGATTGCTTTCGTCACCATACTGGCGGCGTGTTCGCAACCCCAAACTCCTGCCTTTGATGCGAAGGCGGAAGAAGATGCCGTGCGGCAGGTACTGCAAGAGCAGGAGACGGCCTGGAACAAAGGGGACCTGGAGGGTTTTATGGCCGGGTATTGGAAGTCGGACTCCCTGCAGTTCATGAGTCCGAGGGGTATTAACCGGGGATGGCAGGCGACATTGGATGGGTATAAGAAAGGTTATCCGGATGTGGCGGCGATGGGTACGCTGCAGTTTGAAATCTTACAGGTGACTTCCCTTTCACCATCGAATTTTCTGGTCACCGGAAAGTATCATCTCACCAGGACATCCGGAAATCTGGACGGGGTGTTTACCCTTGTTTTCCGTAAGGTGAATGGGAAGTGGGTGGTGATGTATGATCATACGGCGTAGGCGCAATAGGTTTGCGCTGATAACGCAGAAAAATGCAGAAGACGCAGATCAGAGAAGTCGGCATTAATTGCGATCTCTGCTCTCAGCAGTCTCTGCGTGAAATAAAAAATCACCCTTTCAATCCCATCTCTGCCCTCACAAACTTCATTAACTCCCGGATATACGCCGTGCTGAAATCAAACTTGATGCCGGCTGCTTTGTATATCTCAGGAATCGTTTTGAGGTTACCGAGCTTTAACGCATTCATATAACCCGCCAATCCTTTCTTCGGATCATTTTTGAAATTGCGCCACACCGCAATGGCCCCCAATTGGGCCATGCCGTACTCAATGTAGTAGAAGGGAACTTCATACAGGTGCAATTGCTTTTGCCATAGATAGTCGCGCGCTTCTTCCAGTCCACGCCAGTCAGTAACCGTATCCGAAAATTCCTGAAAGGTTGCATTCCATTGTTCCTTTCTCCGCTTCAGCGTATGGTCCGGGTGTTCATACACCCAATGCTGGAACTTATCAATAGTCGCAACCCAGGGCAACGTTTCAATAATATCCTCCAACTGCTCGGCGCGTGCGCGCGCAAGGTCCTCAGGCTTTGGAAAGAATATGCTCCATTGGTCCATGGAGATCAACTCCATTGACATGGACGCCAGCTCTGCCACTTCCATGGGGGGATTCTTGAAATCACCGAGCGCGAGGTCTTTGGTGAGGAAGTTATGCACTGCATGTCCGCCTTCGTGCATGAGGGTTGTCATGTCGCGCATGGTGGAGGTAGCGTTCATAAAAATGAACGGCACGCCGATTTCCGCCAGCGGATAGTTATAGCCGCCCGGCGCCTTTCCTTTGCGGGATTCAAGATCGAGGTGACCCATCTCGCGCATCACACGAAGGCAGTCGCCCAGGTAGGGATCCAGGTTACTGAAACAGGTGATAGACTTCTCGGTCAGATCCTTGCCACCATCAAATGCCTTGAGGGGTGCACGACCCTCCACATCCACCGACTTATCCCAGGGCCTGAGTTGATCAACACCTAACCTGGCCTTGCGCTCTTCAGCTAACTCTTCCAACAATGGCACCACCTCGGATGAAATGCTGTGGTGAAAATCAAAACAATCCTGTGGGGTGTAATCGAACCGGCCATATGACTTGAACATGTAGTCACGGAAATTCCCGAAACCAGCATTCACAGCAACCTGATGTCGAATCCGGATAAGTTTGGTATACAATTCATCCATCAGCTCCTTATCCTTCAGCCTGCGGTCGGTGATCTTATGGTACACCTCTTCACGCAGCGCGCGATCAGTTTCCTGCAACATCACGGAAGCCTGTTGCAGGGTGAGTTCCTGCCCTTTCCACTCCACGGTCATGGCGCCGGACAACTGGGCGTACTTCTGCGACTCGGTATTGATCTCGGTAAACAGCGGAATATTTTCTTCCCGGAAGAGTTCAATGTCCTTCTTCAGGTTACGGGTCATGATATCATACCCTTCTTCCTTTGCCAAATTCGCCAGGAAAGGACAGGCGGCAGCCTTTTTGTTCAACGCATCCGAAACAGGAGCTATCTCCGGCTGAATATGCTGGATGAAGTCCGTATAGCGGTCACCCAACACTTTGTCCTCCGTGTAACATGTCATCTTAATATAACGCCAGCCGAGGTCTTCGCTAATGGCCGATTCCAGCTCGCTCCGATCACGCAGCCAGGCCTTCAGCTCCTCCGCCGACGTGAGGGGACGTTCCAGCAGGGCATCAAAATAAGGCTTGAGGTCAGACCAGTTGTTGACCTGAAATGATTCTTTCAGAAAGGTGCGGGCGGGACGTGTGGGGATTGATAGCGACATAATCAGAATTTGGACCCAAAAGTAAACACTTCGCCCAGATTCCACGGAAGTGGGTTACCGATTTTCCGGATGTCTGATAAAACCATGTCATACTTTAAAACGTTTAATCAGTTTCGACCTTCTTATCATGGAATCAAGCCTTTACCTCATCACGGCCGGGGCTTTTATACTCCTCACCGTCATCGCTTACGCCGCATTCCTGTTAATGCTTCGAAGGGCCATTGAACTGACGCCATGGACCAATGACCGTCAGCACCGGGTATTCAGGAATTTCTGGCTGGGTATTGTCATCTGGACGCTATTTATCAGTCTGGTGAGTGCCACCGGATTCTTTCAGGATTTCTCGTCCTTTCCGCCCCGCATCATGATCGTCCTGTTACTGCCGTTGGTGACCTGGATTGCCATTACTTTCTCCGGTACGATGAGAGATTTACTTCCATACGTCTCCACCCGGGCCATTACGCGCTTGCAGTTTTTCCGGGTATTCGTTGAAATCCTCCTCTGGATGCTGTTCATCCAACAACTGCTGCCAGTTCAGATGACTTTCGAGGGAAGAAATTTTGATATCCTGGCCGGAGCCACCGCACCCGTCATTGGCCATTACTTCAGTCACAACAAGACTGTCCGCCTGATTTGGAATTTACTTTCATTGGGACTACTGATCAACATCATCACCATTGCCATCCTGTCCCTGCCGACGCCATTCAGGGTATTCCTCAACGAGCCGGCCAACACGATTGTCGGGTATTTTCCGTTTATCTGGTTGCCGGGATTGCTGGTACCCCTTGCTTACAGCCTGCACTTCCTCTCGCTCAGGCAGCTGGCGCTGGAAAGATAGTTCTGCATCGCATAAGATTTGGCGCCCTGGCGCTCAACCAGCTACTGGAGATTCTTTCTTAGGCGGTCTTGGGAAGAAAGCTGATACCTCACGCTGATAGTTAACAAACGCTTCTCCCCGGGATTTTAACATCTGCTTTTCTGTGTATCCGATTCCTGTCCGTTTGGTCAGAAGATAGTACATCAGTAACATACCGAATATACTGGTCCAGCCCCAGGCAGAGGACAACGACATAACAAAGAAGCCCACCCACACCAGCCACTCAAAGAAGTAATTCGGATGGCGCGACCAGGCCCAGAGTCCGGAACGCATAATCTTTCCTTTATTTTCTGCTACCGACTTGAATTGCTTCAGCTGTTGGTCAGCGATGGATTCACCCAACACACCCGTCACACAAATGATGGCCCCTGCGATTTCAAATGCACTGATCCAGGGGGTTGTATTAATCATCATTAAGATGAATGGAATCGACAGGATCACGGCCGCCACCGCTTGCTTGTAATAGAACGAGAGCATACGCTTATCCTGCTGATCACCCCACTCCTCCCGCAAGGCAGCGTACCGTACATCTTCGGCATAGCCCAGGGTGCGAAACAACAGATATAGTCCCAACCGAAAGCCCCACAGACACACCACCCCAAGCACCATCCATTGGCGAGGTGGATAGCCAATGATCAGCACAAAGTATATGGCTGTCATCAGCGGAAAACTCATGGACCAAACGGCATCGATGATTGCCGCATTGCGGGTGCGCAATTGAATAAGCCATACAAGCGTAAACAGGATAATCAGCGCCGCAAGGGCAATCACAATCAGGTAGGGCAATTGATACATAAGCGAGAAGGCAAACGGCTAAAATTTTACTAAACTTACGAACCTGAATGCAAATCAGATCAATATAACCATGACCCGCAGCAAACTATTCTATTTCGCGGCCCTCCTCAGTGTCCTGAGCGGATGCCAGCCATCATCATCCTATAAGACAACCGGCACGATCGAACGCCTCGATCCGGCACTGGATCAAATCATCGATCCGAATGCCGTGGTGGAGATTATCTCAGAAGGCCACAACTGGAGTGAAGGGCCGCTATGGCTCGAATCACAGCATAAGCTGATCTTTTCGGATGTACCAGAGAATACCATTTTTCAATGGTCAGCAGAAAAAGGCACTGAACCTTACCTGAAACCTTCCGGGTGGACAGGTCCGGATAGCCTGAAACGAGAAGGATCCAATGGACTTCTTCTTGACCCTTCCGGAAAACTGGTCTTGTCGCAACATGGTGACCGCCGGATGGCGCGCATGACGGCACCTGTCGATGCACCTGCACCGGTGTATGAAACCATTGCCGACAAATATGAAGGCAAACGCTTCAACAGCCCCAATGACGCTGCTTATTATGGTAATGACCTGTTCTTTACGGATCCGCCCTGGGGACTTCCCCAATATGCGAACGATCCTATGCGGGAAGTTCCTTTTATGGGCGTTTACCGGGTGAGCGCCACAGGGCAGGTGGACTTACTGACGGACTCTCTCACCTCACCCAACGGTATTGCTTTGTCTCCCGATGGTCATTGGCTCTATGTCGCCAACTCAGATCCGCAGAAAGCACGGTGGTATCGCTACCAGCTTAACGGACCCGCCAATGATTCGGGTAAGATGAGCCTGAGCGACGGCATGATCTTCCATGATGCTACCTCATTAACCGCCAGCGAAAAAGGATTGCCCGATGGCATGAAAGTCAACAAGCAAGGAATCATCTTCGGCACCGGCCCGGGCGGGTTATTTATTTTTAGTCCGGAAGGCAAACTACTTGGCAAAGTGAAACTTACCGAGGCCACTTCTAACTGTGCGCTGTCTGCCGATGAGAAGACGCTCTACATCACCAATGATATGTACATCCTGCGGATCAAACTAAAATCCTGAATTTGGAACTCCTCATTGATATCATTGGCTGGACAGGCTCGGCTTGCATTCTTGCCGCCTATGCGTTGAACAGCTTTGGAAAAATCAAAGCTGACTCATTGTCGTTTCAATTGCTGAATCTTTTCGGTGGGATCTTCTTTATTATTTACACCGCCACCAAAGGTGCCTTTGCCTCAACAGCGCTCAATGTGGTGTGGGTGATTATTGCAGTGGCCGCCCTGATCCGGATGTTTACCAAAAAGAAAAGCTTTTGAGCAATACGCCCACTCAGAATATCCGGCTGCAACAGGGTGTTGTGGTGTTGGCGATTGTGTTGTTCGCAGCCAAACTCACGGCCTATTTTCTTACCACATCAGTGGCCATTCTCACCGATGCTCTCGAAAGCATTGTGAACATTCTCGCGGGCATTATGGGACTTTACAGTCTGCATTTGTCGGCCAAGCCGAGGGACGATGATCATCCCTATGGACATGGAAAGATAGAATTCATCTCTGCCGCCATCGAAGGCACCTTGATCGCTATGGCCGGGGTGATCATTATCGTCGAGTCCGTTGGCGCTTTCCTTCATCCCAAAAACATACATCAACTTGATTGGGGGATTGGACTTGTCGCAGCCACTGCCATCATCAACTATGCAGTAGGCAGCCTCTGTGTGCGGGAAGGCAAACGCACCAACTCCATGGTGATGATCTCCAGCGGCAAACACCTGCAGTCGGATACCTACTCCACCCTGGGGATTATAGGCGGGCTCATACTGATTCTGATCACCAAAATCTATTGGCTTGACAGTGTAGTCGCCATCATTTTCGCCCTGCTGATCCTGTACACCGGATATAAGATTGTACGGAAGTCCCTGGCTGGTATCATGGACGAAGCCGATCGCGAACTCCTGGAGGCCATGGTAGTGATGCTCAACAAAAACCGCCGCGAGAACTGGATCGACTTGCACAATGTGCGCATCATCAAATTTGGTCCGCGCCTCCACCTCGACGCCCACCTCACGGTGCCGTGGTACCTGAACGTACACGAAGCCCACGTGGAAATCGACGAACTCGCCGGACTCGTACGAAAAGAATTTGGTGAGACCCTCGAACTGTTTGTCCACTCCGACGGTTGCCTCGATTTCTCCTGCGCCATCTGCTCCAAAACGGATTGTCCCGTGAGAAAATCACCGTTCACCAAACGAATTGAATGGACGACGGAAAATATCGTCTCCAACACCAAGCACAGCCTAACTTCCTGACCTAAATTCAAAACCCTATGCGCTTCATTCTGCTCGCCATCCTCCTGCCGTCACTGGTTTTCGCTCAGAAAAAAACCTCCCTGGAGCAAAAAATAAAAGAGTTTGACCAATACGTTGAGGCTGGTCGCACCAAATGGGAAGTGCCAGGCATGGCGGTTGCTGTTGTCAAGGACGGCAAGGTGATATTCTCCAAAGGCTATGGCACCAAAGAAATCGGGCAGAACAATCCCGTAGACACACAAACCTTGTTTTCAATCGGTTCCACCACTAAGGCCATGACCGCAGTTTGCATGGGCATACTGGTGGATGAAGGGAAAATTTCCTGGGACGAGCCAGTGATCAAATATCTTCCGGAGTACCAGTTGTACGATCCTTATGTCACCCGTGAGCTTCGTATCCGCGATTTATTCCTGCACAACAGTGGCGTCGGCAACGCAGACTTTGTATGGACCATCATGGACATTCCGGTCGCAGAGATTTTCAAAAAGATGAAGGATGTAAAGCCAAGCTATTCCTTCCGCTCCGGATTTATATATCAGAATATTTTTTACATCGCTGCCGGTGAAGTTATCAAGCGGGTAAGTGGCATGCCCTGGGAGTCATTCATTCAGCAGCGCATCTTTACGCCGCTGGCTATGACACGCACTGCTCCCATGCGCCGGTTTATCAAAGACGACAACCAGACCAAACCCCACAACCGCGTGGAGGGTAAGATCGTTACCGTTCCCTACACCAAGGATGATGAAGTCAACTCAGCCGGATCCGTCTGGTCTTCGATTGACGATATGAGCAAATGGGTGTTGTGCATGCTGGACAGCAGCAAATATCCCGGTGGCCGGTTGCTGAAGAAAAATACCTGGACCGAGATGTTCAAGCCACAAACCATCGTGACCGACAGTGAATTCTATCCCACCCAGCAACTCACCAAACCCCATTGGAAAACATATGGCCTGGGATGGTTTCAGCAGGACTATCAAGGCAGAAAATTGAATTTCCATACCGGCAGCCTGAACGGGCTCACCGCCATCACGGGGCAAATACAAGAGGAACGGGTTGGCGTCATGGTACTGGGCAACCTGGACCACGCCGAAATCCGTCATGCCATTCTGTACAAGTCTATGGACCACTTTGCGTTGGGCGGCACCCGCGACTGGAGTACTGAGTTCTACACCTTGTATGGCAACCGCACCGCGATGATGGACAAGATGCTAAAGGACTTTGAAGGCAAGCGTGTGGCTAACACCAAACCGACACTGCCGTTGCAAGCCTATGCCGGAAAGTATTCCGATCCCCTCTATGGCGATGTCGAAGTGACCTTGCAGGGCAATCAACTGGTATTGGTGGCCAATGGCATCGTAAAACTCACGGCAGAGCATTGGAACTACGACACCTTCCGCGGTTGGTTTGAAGACAAATCATGGGGAAAAGCCAATGCCACCTTTATCCTCGGCCCCACAGGGCAGGTAGACAAGGTATCGCTGGATGGAATGGAATTCGCCCGGAAAAACTAACCGATCTCAATCACTACATCGTCGGTGAGTGGATGGCCCACACAGGTGAGGACGTAGCCTTGCGCCCGTTCACTTTGTGAGAGACCTTCTTCTTCGTCCAGTTTTACTTTGCCGGAAATGGCGCGTCCGCGGCAAGCGGTACATAAGCCACTCTGACAAGAGTATGGCAAGTCGATACCAGCATCCAATGCTGTTTCGAGAATAGCGCGATTGGGTTGCACCACAATCTTATACTCATTGCCATCATAGCGGATGGTCACTTCACGGGCCTTTTTCTCAGAAGAAGCCGGCTCGTCTTTCTTCTCTTTGAGTGTCGGTGTGACGAAGCTCTCTTTGTGAATTTTGTCAGCAGGTATCTTGTGCTCCTGCAACAACGTCTCCACATTTTTCATCATCCCTTCCGGTCCGCACATCAGGTAGGTGGTGCGATCAATGCCCCAATCGGGAATGCGCTCGAAAAGTTTCACCAGCATCTCCTTCGTGAGCAGGCCGGAATAACCCTGCCAATTCATGGGTGCCTCATCCAGGATATGAATGAGGTGCAAACGCCCCTGGTATTTGGTCTCCCATTGGGTCAATTGCTCATGGAAAATAATGCTCTCCACATTGCGGTTGCAGTAGATCAAAGAAACAATGCTTTCCGGTTCTTGTGTCAGTGCGCTTTTGATAAGAGACATCATCGGCGTGATACCACTTCCACCAGAAAACATCACGAGGTGTCGCTTCTTGTCTTTATTGTATTCGGTGGTAAAATGCCCCATCGGCTCCATCACCTTTACTGTGTCTCCCACTTTGAGGTGTTCCGGGAGCCAATTGCTCATCCGGCCGCCATCCACGCGCTTTACAACTACGGCGAGGTCAGGGTCTACGAACGGTGATGAACACAGGGAATAGGCCCGGCGCACTTCTTCGCCGTCCACGGTAGCGATAAGGGTTAGAAATTGACCCGATTTATAGCTGATTAGCTTGTCGGCCGGTTGCTCGAACACCACCTGGATGGCGTCCCGGGTTTCGTTAATGATCTGTTTCACCCTCAATTCATGGTAGTGGGCTCCACCAGAGCGGGGTTCTTCTTTCTTTTTTTCGGACTTCTTAAAGAAACTAAAGGCCATGTTGCAGTCAGGTTCGAATCAGGTTCAAAGGTACGCGCCCGATGCCGACCTGCCAAAACCATCAGAGGTTGAGCCAGTAGGTGAATTTGAACACAAGCGCCCGGTTTTTGCTGGCCATGGTGGCAGGCAGATAGTTCTCCGTGTAAACGATGAAGAAGTCACTGGCCGGCTTATATCGCCATTGAAAACGGGCATTCAGGTTCGTGTTGTCGAGACGCGTATTGTACTGTACAAACGTCGTAAAGAAGATTTTGTTCGTGAGCGTCAGGTCCATGCGGGGGCTCAACACAAACTGAGTGGCCTGTCCGTAGCTGCCCGGAAGATTCAGGTCGTTATAGTCAAACAAGACTGAAAAACTTCCGTATGGCTGGTACCGCACATTCACCGACCCGTTATAGTTAGTCAACGTTCCGTTGTAGAAAGCGCCACGTGTGGTACCCAATGTGTACTTCACCGTCTTACGTTGGTTGGATGTAAACGTTACCGCAACCCGATTCCAGGTATATTGGTCGCCGGTAATGAAAGGGGTATATTTTTCGTCAATTGGATTAAAGCTATTTGTCAACTCCTGAAAGGTGGTAGTTGCATTCACCAACAGCGTGGCTGTGCTGAGGAAGTTAATCATATACCCAAGGCTGGCGCTCTTGTCAACAATACGACCACCGGGAATGGTGTTCATGTTGAGATCCAACTGGGGGCCCATCTTGGCGATGATACTGTACTTGGGATAAAATGTGCCGTATATACTAAAGAACGTATTGTTCACACCCGGATATACGCCATGGTTAGGAACGAACCCGGTTTCTGAATAATAGTTCTTCTGTAAACGGGTATGACCGCCAAAGATCTGATAGTTGCGTTTGGTGTGCTGAATAAATCCACCTCCCGTAGCATTCAGGTCGCGGTTGATCTCATCATACGACTGGCTATAATACAAGCTTGAATACCAACTGTTGTCAGGACTGCGGGTTTCAATATCTAATGTGGCCACGCGGTTGTAGGGATTTAAAATTTTCTTTGCGCTGTTGCCAAAGGTGGGCACCTGCCAGAGGTCCGAATGAAAGTATTTGGTGGAATCCTTTGGAGATATTCCCAGCGACTGTTTATTAACAAATGACAACTGCACGTTGGACTGTTTCCAGAAGTTACGCTGCAGGGCCACGACGGAGAAGTTCTGTGCTGGCAGACCAAACTGTAGTGCTTCTTTCGTTTGCATGTTCAGTGCACTCACCCGCCATTTGCTGGACAAGGAACCACTGATCCTTGCGCCATAGGCAATTGGAATTTTATGAACGAAGCCCAGCGAATCGCGAATCAATCCGATACGGCGTGAAAAGAACGGTCGTGCTGATGGCCATCCCATTCGTTCGAACAAATCGCTGTTTTCGAGGAAGAACTGTCGTCGCTCTGGAAACTGAAACTCGAATCGGGTCAGGTTAATCACCTGCCGGTCTACCTCCACCTGCGAAAAGTCAGGGTTTACCGTGAGATCGAGATTGAGAGATGGTGTGATGGCTACTTTGGCGTCGAAGCCTGCCTGCAGGTCGGTGGTCTTCGTGGCAGGATCGGTAGCGTTGTCACGGGTTGATCCCCCCGCAACATACGGAATCAACGAGATGTTTGTGGAATGGTGTGGTGGGTGGTCAACCCATTTCAACTGGCCGGTATAGGCAAATGATGTTCCGAAGAACTGTATCGGGGTCGCAATCCAGTCGCTGGTCTGGTTGCGCTTGAGGTCATAACGTTCGAAGGTGATGTTCCACTCGTCGATCTCCCCCTTGAAGCGAAAGCTCTTGAATGGAATTTCCAATTCCGCAATCCAGCGGTCATGGTACTTGGTAACTTTGGAGTACCACTTGTTGTCCCAGGTACTGCTGTATCCACCCTGATCAGCTCCGCCGCCAGAGATGGTTCCTTCCAGCTGCACACCTTCCGGGGTAATGGAAAAGAAGAAACCATTGATCTTGTCATTGTAAGGTCCCAGAATTAGTGAAACGTTGTCATTGCTTGTATACTCAAAATCCCGACGTAAGCTCTGAACTACGTTAGGTGTATTGTCATCGTAGCAGACAAAGGAAACGTAAAGCGCGTGTTCAGAGAAAGTCAATCGGGCTTCGGTCTGAAATTTAGCCGCAGCCGTATCTACCGGATAGTTCAACCAAAAATTGGTGGCCACCTGGGCAGATTGCCAGTCCGGTTCATCCAGTTTTCCGTCCAGGGTAATAGGACCCGTGGCTTTACGAATGGCAAGTTCCTGACCGGGTACATTCTTCTTCACCTGACCGTATGCGGATAGGGAGCAGAGCAACAACAGAAAAAAAAGACGGCGGGGCGATGGCATAAGCGGTAAAACTACAAATAGCAGATCGTTTTGACCTGATCTGGCAATGAACGTAAAAGTTAATCTTTAGTTAAAAAGAATTATTTTAGCGGCTTAATAAACCTGCTGTGCTTCTCAACGCGCTCACGGCCATCTCCCCGATTGACGGCCGGTATTTTCAGACCACCGCTCCCCTCGCACGCTATTTCTCCGAGTTTGCCCTGATGCAATACCGCGTACGGGTTGAAGTGGAATATTTCATCGCCCTCTGTGGGGTGCTGCCTGAGCTAAAGCACTTTCCGCATGAGAAATTCAACACCCTGCGGGCAATGTACTCGCACTTTGACGAAGCCAGTGCGGAAAAAATCAAGACGATTGAGAAAACCACCGGTCATGACGTGAAGGCTGTGGAGTACCTGATCAAAGAAAAGTTCGATAAGCTTGGTCTCTCGGAGTTTAAGGAGTTTATACACTTTGGCCTGACTTCACAGGATGTCAACAACACGGCAACACCGTTGTTGCTGAAGGAATTTATGGATGCTGAACTGCTTCCGGCGCTGCACACCCTGATGAAGAAAATGGAACAGCAGGTCAGCCAGTGGAGTGATGTTCCGATGCTCGCCCGCACCCATGGACAGCCAGCGTCGCCTACCAGGTTGGGCAAGGAGATGGCCGTATTTGTAGAACGCGTGAACCGTCAGCTCGAGTTACTCAGGCATATCCCCCACTCGGCCAAGTTTGGCGGAGCCACCGGCAACTTCAATGCACACCATGTAGCATATCCCTCCATCGACTGGAACGCATTTGCCAAAAAGTTTATTGAACAACTGGGTTTGAGCCGGAGTTATCCGACCACCCAGATCGAACATTACGATAATCTCGCAGCCTTACTGGACAACCTCAAGCGCATCAATACAATTCTGATCGACTACAACCGGGATGTTTGGCAGTACATTTCGATGAATTACTTCAAGCAAACCATCAAAGAAGGTGAAGTAGGATCTTCGGCGATGCCCCACAAGGTAAACCCCATTGACTTTGAGAATGCTGAGGGTAACCTGGGCATAGCCAATGCGCTTTTCGAGCACCTGTCTGCCAAATTGCCCATTTCACGTTTGCAGCGCGATCTTACTGATTCAACGGTGTTGCGCAACCTGGGCGTGCCATTAGCACATACCTTCCTGGCCTTGCACAGCATGTATAAGGGAATTGGCAAACTGGAACTGAACAAAGATGCCATCAACGCCGACCTGGAGGAAAACTGGGCGGTGGTGGCCGAAGCCATTCAAACTATTCTTCGAAAAGAAGGATACCCCAACCCGTACGAAGCGCTCAAGAACCTCACCCGAAAGAATGTTACTATTCGAAAAGAAGACATTCAATGGTTTATTGAAAGCCTGGAGGTCAAGCCGGAGTTGAAGAGGCGGTTGAAGGAAATTACACCGTTCAATTATACAGGGGTATAGACCTGGCACAGGGAGAACTCTACTACTAAAGGTCTATTTCAAAATTGACCGGACGTTGGGAAATTTAGATTATCTCCTAACAAAGGACTTATTCACAACCAAAGCTGAAATCATATGAAATTTAACTTACTATCCGGAATCCTCATCATTCTCCTCATCATTAGTCTGGTGTTTGCTTTCTTTCAAAAGACCGAGGCTGACGCAGCCCGATTAATGGCTGAACAAAACGAAGCAAAGGCACTTGTTTTTAAAGCACAGGCTGATGTAGCTGCTGCTGAAGCCAGGCGCCAGGCACAAATTGCGATGGAAGAGGTTCAAAGATGTATGGAGTCTAAAAAATGAACCTGGATTTCCAGTCCACACCAATAGTTAAGTAGTTATACACCCTTAAATCAAAATATCCATGAAGTTCAACCTACTTTCAGGGATTCTGCTAATCCTTCTGCTGATTACCTCAGCATATGCCTTCATACAAAAAACGGATGCTGATGCAGCGAGAACGATGGCTGAACAAAACGAAGAGGTCGCTATACGGAGCGAGGAGGCTGCTCTGCGTCAGGAAAAAATAGCTGTGACTTTGAAAGAACAGCTGGAGATGTGTCGGGCTAAAGAACAAGGTCCAAGGTGATCTGATCAGTCTACTCCGGATTATCCACTGTATTCGGATTGTATAGGTACTTATTCTCAGCAAAGTCATACAGCGTCAGCCGGCGCAAATCGTAATAGGCCGTCCAGAAAGAACGCAATGCCCCGATATACGCACGCTTGGCATTGTCCTTCTCGGTCAATGCAATGTTGAGGTTGGTGATATCAATCTTTCCTATCAGATAGCGGTTTTGAGCCACATTATATCTCTTCAACGCCACCTCATCCGCCTTGCGGGTAATTTCCAGCTGTAAATACAGCAACTCAAATTGTCGCACCTGGGTGAGGATCGCCTGCTCAAAGTTTACCTGGTCTTGTGCTATCGTGTAGTCCTGAAGGCGCTTGTTGGCGTAGGCCGTCTGCATGGCGGCTTTTCTCCGACCCCAATCCACAAT
>DNZD01000219.1 GCA_003504855.1 Cytophagales bacterium | reverse complement strand
ATAAACTATCGCTGGAAGCCACGTGGAAGTATCTCTTTGTTAGTTCTATCGGTGTCACCCTCGGTTTTGCTGGGATTATGTTCCTCAGTATTGCCGCCCACAATACGCCCAATTACATCAATGACCTCGTTAGGGTGGCCCCCGACATGAACCTCGGCTGGATCAAAACGTCTTTCATATTTGTATTGGCAGGATTCTCCGTGAAGATGGGCATCGTGCCGTTGTTCACCATTGATATTGATGCCAAGGACAGTTCACCCTCACCGATAGGCGCTATGTTCTCCGGTCCGCTCATGAGCGTTGGCTTCGTGGCGATTTACAGATTCTATCAAATTTATGCGCACACCAGCATACTGGCGTGGATGAATCATGTGCTCCTGCTCACGGGCGTACTCAGCCTGTTTCTGGCAGCCGTTTTTATCCTCAAGACCAATAATTTCAAACGCCTGCTTGCCTATTCCAGCATGGAGCATGCCGGCCTGATTCTGATTGCTTTCTCAACAGGTGTGAACGGGTATCTTGTTGCCATTCTTCACCTCACCCTCCACGCCTTTGCCAAAGCCGGATTGTTTTTTCAGATCGGTCAGGTGCACCGCACATATCAAAGTAAGATTGAAGAGGAGTGCGGCGATTACTTTAAGGTAAGTCCGGTGGGAAGCATGGCACTGTTGGCCGGCTTGTTGGCCATTGTAGCGATGCCACCGTCCGGGTTATTTATGACCGAATTCCTTTTGTTCAAATCCCTGATGATTTCAGGTCAATGGTGGATCGTATTTGTGGTGATGTTCCTCCTGTGTTTCTTTGTTTATTCAATTATCCGGAAGTTCTTTACCATGATATTTATTGCCAATCCCAATGCGCGGGTGATGGAGCAAGTGAATCCATTGGAGTCACTTTCACCCCTGCTGTTGATTGGTGGAGTACTGATAGCCGGTGTCTTCAGTCCTGATTTTCTGATCCGCATCATTCAACAGGCCATTCTCGTGTTACCACAATAAAATTTGCTGTATGATCCTGGAAGACATCAAACTCTTGCATCAACTCGGGAAACAATTCATCCCGGATGTCAGCAAACCCAAAGTACCCGGACCCTTCAAAGGGCGCCCGGAAATCAGCCGTGCAACCGTCGACGAAGATGCGCTGGTAGCCTGCTGTCCTACGCAAGCCATTCAAAAATCCCCGGTGCGGATTGATCTGGGAAAGTGTGTGATGTGCGGAGAATGTTCATTCGCATTCCCGGAAAAGATTCATTTTACTACTGACTATAAAATAGCCACCAATGTGCGGGAGCGATTGATCATTGCTGAAGGATCGACCGAGCCCATCGTGCTGGATGAGTCAAAAGTCCGACAGGAAATCCGTTCCCTGTTTGGCCGGTCGTTGAAATTGCGAGAGATCTCGGCAGCCGGCTCCAATGCCGACGAAGCAGAACTCAACGCTGTTGGCAATCCCAATTTTGACATGGGACGCTTTGGAATTGAATTTCTGGCCAGCCCGCGGCATACCGATGGCATCGTCATTACCGGACCCATCAGCGAGAATATGGCTGAAGCCGTGCAAATATGTTATGATGCTGTGCCCAGCCCCAAGTTGATTATTCTGGCCGGCACCGACGCGATCAGTGGAGGCATCTTTGCCGGCAGCGATGCACTCAACAGGTCATTTTTGGATAAATATCCGGTTGATCTTTATGTGCCTGGCAATCCTCCCCATCCACTGACTTTTGTGAATGGCATCCTCGAACTGCTCCGGAAAAGAAGAGATAGCGTCTAGCTACGACCGCCAGCGCTATTTTTATGCGTTGCAGGTGACCAAACCTTCGGCCTGGCCTCTAAAGCCTACCTACCAAAACCTATGAAAACACTTGAAATACCCAAAGACGGGCTTGAAGGCCTCAAGCAAAATCTTACCGCCGACTCGCTTTCCGGCTTTCTCGTATTCCTTTTAGCACTTCCCTTAAGCCTTGGTATCGCCAAGGCGTCCGGTTTTCCGGCTGCGATGGGCGTGCTCACAGCCATGGTGGGCGGACTTGTTGTGGGGATTTTTCAAGGCGGACGACTTACCATCAAAGGTCCCGCTGCGGGCCTGATCACGGTTTGTGCAGGAGCAGTAACCGATCTCGGCAACCTTAACATAGAAGGCGCTACTGCAGTCCAACTTGCCTGTGGTGCGGTTGTGGTCATGGCCGTAATTCAGTTTGTATTCGGATTGCTGAAGTTTGGATCATTCAGTGATTTCTTTCCGCACTCAGCCGTGCATGGCATGCTTGCGGCTATCGGTGTATTAATTTTTGCCAAACAATTTCCAATTCTGTTGGGTGTGCCGGCCGACATGACCAAAGGGCTGAGCCCCATTGAACTGTACACACATATTCCGAAGTTCATCCAAAACGCTGACCCGCAAATTGCCTTGGTGGGTGTACTCAGCCTGATAATCATTTTTGCGCTGCCGATGCTTGGCGGCATCTTCAAGAAGATTCCCGCTCCTATGGTTGTGCTCGTGGTCATGGTACCTGTTGCCGCTTTTCTTGATTTCAAAACTTCACGTCCGGCATCATTGGTGACGATAGGTGACTTCTGGGGCAATATCGGCTTCAATGCCAGCTTCGCAGCAGCGGGTACTGGTGTATTCTGGAAATATGTATTCATGTTCCTGTTCGTTAACAGTCTGGAATCATTGCTTACAGTGAAAGCTATCGACGGCCTGGATCCATGGAAGCGCCAGTCAGATTTCAATAAAGATTTGCGCGCGGTAGCCGCTGGCAATGGAGTTGCCGGATTACTCGGGGGCTTGCCCATGATTTCTGAAGTTGCCCGTAGTTCAGCGAATGTGGGCTATGGAGGCGCGACACGTTGGGCCAACGTATTCCATGGTCTGTTTCTATTCATTGCGATGTTGCTGCTGATCCCCGTCATCGAAATGATTCCTACCGCTGCACTGGCTGCCATGCTGATCGCAGTTGCCTATCGACTGGCATCACCGAAAGAATTCATTGGCACCTACAAAATCGGACCCGAGCAGTTGGTCATCTTTATTGTCACCATCATCGTAACGGTGGCCGAAGACCTGTTGCTCGGTGTGGCTGCCGGTATCCTTACCAAATTTATTTTCCACATCCTCAACGGCGCCCCGGTTGGTCAATTGTTCAAGGCCGATTATGTCGTTACCGAGGATGAGAAGAATATTCACATCGGTATGAAGGGCGTCGCCACATTCTCAAACTTCCTGGGGCATAAGAAATTGTGGTCTTCCCTGAAGCCAGGTAAGCGGGTGACCCTCGACTTTGAAATGGCCAAATTCGTGGATCACTCCTTCATGGACCAGTTGCACCATTTCGAGGATTCTTATCACCAGACTGGTGGCCATGTCAGCATCACCAACATTGAGCACCTCAACCCTTTATCTGGCCATCCGCTGGCCGCCCGGAAGTTATCCAAAACGGATGCTGACAAAATTGAAATTCGCCTTTCCGCACGGCAGGTGGAGCTGCGCAAGTTTGCCGTAGACAAGGACTACGACTTCAACCCGCAGCATGTGCGTGTTGGAACGAAGTACAAAAACTTCCCCATCCAGTCAGGAAACACCATCCGATTTGAAGAAAACATCCTGTCCAAATATGCGGATGTCGGCAAAATTGAAATTGCCGACCTCAACATCACGCAGGGTGTTCGACAGGCCGGACAAGAGACCCATGTTACGGTGGTTCATCTCTCTGAAATCAACCTTCCCATTCCTGATTTTGCATTGGAGCCAGAGAGCTTTGGTACGAAATTCTCAGAACTGGTTGGAGGCAAAGACATTGACTTTGCTAACTACCCGGAATTCTCCAGAAAATTCTACCTCCGTGGTGACGAAGATGCCGTGCGTAAGTACTTCAAGGAGCCTGTTATCCGATTCCTGGAAAATCGCGAAGAGATCCACATCGAATGCCACAAGCATCGGCTGTTGTTGTACAAACGACTTGATTTGCTCGACCCTTCAGAAATTGAATTCCTGGAACGGTACGCAGAAGAGTTTGTGGAAGCACTACAGAAGAGTTAGTCGTTCGGACTCACCTTTCAACCATACCAAACATGAAACCCATCTATCTGGCATGCATCGTCATGCTCAGTGCTAGGAGCGCATTCGCACAGGAACCGCCTAAAGAACTGGAGGAATTGCGCATCAAACTCAATGAGAGTGGAAGTCACTACCTCAAAGCCACCTTTCTTAACCAGGTATGGGTACGGTTTAACGACAGCAACCCAGGCACCCAGGTTCTCGGCGAGCCGGCATCACAGACCATGGACATTGGCCTGCGCCGCACCCGCATGCAGCTGTATGGACAATTGACAGACCATGTCTTCTTCTACTTCCAGTTTGGACAAAACAATTTCAACTTCCTCGCGCAGAATGCCGGCAACCGAAAGGTGCAGGTATTCTTCCATGATGCCCTGGCCGAATACAAGACTTCAAAAACCAACAACAAACTGGTTCTGGGTGGCGGCTTAACGATTGCCAACGGACTATCGCGGTTCAGTCAGCCCAGCATTGGCACCATCATGAGCATGGATGTGCCCGTATTCGCCCAGGCCACTGTCGATCAGACCGACGAGTTCTCCAGAAAACTGAGCGTATATGCCCGCGGACAGTTGGGACGATTTGACTACCGGGTGGTGATGAGTGATCCCTTTCCCATTACCACGAATGGTACCATCACCTCCCCCATCAGCATTGCAACAAGTTCAAACGCCACGTTTGCCCAAGTAGGACACCACAAGCAATACCAGGGGTTCTTCATGTGGAACTTCTTTGACAAAGAAGCCCACACCACACCCTACATGACGGGTACCTACCTGGGCAAGAAAAGGGTATTGAACCTCGAGGCCGGATTCATCCAACAAAAAAATGCACTCTGGACGGGCGATGGTGTCACGAACACTTTTTATGATATGAACCTTTGGTCGGTGGCTGTATTTTATGATGCACCCGTGAACAAAGAAAAAGGTACTGCGGTCAACGCCTACCTAGGATACTTCAACACCAACTATGGCCCAGGCTACCTGCGTTACAATAATGCCATGAATCCGGGTACCTCCATCACCGGCCCTTATCTCGCAGGAACCCAGGGCAATGCTTTCCCTATGTTCGGTACAGGCACGCAGGTCTATGCGCAGGCCGGTTATCTGATGAACAAGGATCTGTTTGGTGAAGGCAATGGTACCCTGATGCCGTATGTGACTTTGCAAAGCGCAAAGCTCGACCGATTGGACAAGCAAATGAATGTGTATGACGTGGGGCTGAATTGGTTTATCAAAGGTCACACCAGTAAACTTACCCTCGACTATCAAAGCAGGCCGGTATATTCCCTCCAGGGTACCGACCTTATTCGATCCGATCGCAAAGGTCAATTAACCCTGCAATACCAGATCTTCTTTTAGTTAATGGTTTAGTGAGACGAAGAGCCGGCCAGGAGCCGGCTTTTTTGTTATGGTAATCCGGTCACGCCGCTGAAACTAATTTGCCTAACTTTGCAACTATGCAGTTCAATTATACCGAGATTTTTTCTGTTACACTGATTCTCTTTTCCGTGATAGATATCCTGGGGGCTATCCCGGTTATCATACAGATTCGCCAGCGTGAAGGAAGAATACATGCCGAAACAGCCACCATCATCTCAGCCGTGCTCATGGTCAGCTTTCTGTATCTGGGGCAGTTCATCCTCCACTTGTTCGGACTGGATGTGGCGTCATTCGCATTGGCTGGTGCGATCATCATTTTTATCATTGCCATGGAAATGATCCTGGGCATTACCTTGATCAAAGATGACCCTGACGCCAAAGGCACAGGTTCCATTGTACCACTTGCCTTCCCTATTATCGCCGGGGCGGGTACACTAAGTACTATTCTTTCACTGCGCGCCGTGTATGAAGAGGTTAACATCCTTATCGGCATTACCCTTAACCTGATAATTGTCTACATCGTCCTGCGTCTCAGTACTTGGCTTGAACGAAAGATCGGTAAACCGGGCTTCGCCGTACTACGCCGGGTATTCGGTGTGATCCTGCTTGCCATCGCCGTGAAAATTGTAAAGAATAACTTTACCGTGTCATGATCCGGATGTACACCGACGGTGCTGCCCAGGGCAACCCGGGGCCGGGTGGGTATGGCACCATCCTCTCCTTTCAGGGGCACAACAAAGAGCTCAGCCAGGGATATCGGCTCACTACCAATAACCGCATGGAATTAATGGCTGTCATCGCAGGACTGGAGGCCATCAAGAAGCACGGCATACCCGTTACTATCTATTCCGACTCAAAGTATGTGGTGGAGGCAATCCGGCAAGGTTGGCTGTGGGGTTGGGAAAAAAAGGACTTCGCCAAAAAAGCCAATCCGGATTTATGGAAACGTTACATCGTTCTACATAAAAAATTCCACCCGGAATTTGTTTGGGTGAAAGGTCATGCCGGACATCCACAGAATGAACGATGTGATCAACTCGCCGTAGCTGCCGCACAGGACTTTGATCTGCTGGTTGACGAGGGGTATGAAGAAAGCCTTCGCAACAAAGGCTAATACTCCTGTTCGCTCAGCGCAATCCCCAGGTTTTTTAACTCCGACAAGATCGGTTCATAGAACTCCGGTGTCACCGGAATAGTTACGCCGCGGGCCTTAATCTTTCCATGCATCAGCAAGCCTGCAGCAATAGCCAATGGCCAGCCTACCGTCTTGGCCATCGCCGTCTGTGTTCCATCTTCACCGGTCGCAATGAGTGAAGCTTGTATCTCGCGGTTCTTACCATCGAGGCGATAACGAAAGCGGTGCCACATGACAATCAGGTCGCGGTCATGCGCATCCAGTTTCCATCGCTTGTTGAGAATATGCTCCAGAATCTGGGCCGGTGTGCCGGTCTTGAGGCCCACGGGGGTGGCGTCAAACATACCTGACCAATTCAATTTGCGGAGCTGCGGGCCGTCAATCGCCAGCTTGAACCGGTGGGCAATCTTTTCTTCCACACTCCATTCCGGATGATAGTCGAGAAAGGCATTGATAAAATCCTGGTGCGTCATCGAAGAAACTGCTTCCATGGTATAGCTGTCATCGCAACATCCCAACTGGACAAAAATATCCCATGCCCCACAGAACCCTTCGTTGCGCAGGGTGCCCCGCAACATGGTCTTGATTGACTGCAGTCCGTACACCTCCCGGTATTGCAACGAATCCCGGTTGGCATAACCTTCATAGGCACCGTAGCCCGGAACGGAAACGGGTGTTGTCCGCCTGAACAACTGTTGATACGGAATATATTTGAACTGACCTTCCTGCAGAAATCGCGCGGTGCCCTGACCAGCCATGACCACATTGCGTGGATTCCAGGTAAACTTATAGCGCCACGGATTTTCCGGATCGGTATCCGGTGCGATCAGTCCTCCTGTAAAAGATTCAAATGAATATAGGTCCCCACCTGTCTGACGGATGCGATCAATTACCTGCATGGCGCTCATGTGATCGATTCCCGGATCCAATCCACATTCATTCAGAAACAATAAATTCTTCTTACGGGCCTCTGTATCGAGCAATTTCATTTCAGGTGATACATAGGATGCTGTGAGGAGGTGCTTACCCAACTGCAGACAAATTCTGGCCACGAGAATGTGCAGGTGTGCCGGCATAAGTGAAACCACAACGTCGTGGGCACGGATGATTTCCGTCGCTTCAGGTTGGTGAATATCAAATGCAATGGCGCGGGCATGTGATGCTCCGCCGATGCGCTGTTGCGCTGCCTCAGGTGACACATCACCAACAGTCAATGACCATTGAAACTGCGAAGCTTGCTTCAACAGGTGGTGAATCAATGCTGAAGAAGACCGGCCCGCGCCCAAAACCAGAATGGCGTTCATGTCGTATAATTTTATCGAAAGTTATCGGGATTTTTGGATTGATTTTCCATTCTCAACAGAATGCCTTAACTTTCATATCCCACGATGTTTTTTATGAAAGATGTAACCTCTGTGAAGCACCTTGACGACCTGGATTCAGAATCCAAGTACCTGGTGCACAAAGCAAAAGATGCTACCCACCTTTCCTATGCCCCCTATTCGCGGTTTCATGTCGGTGCCGCGCTTTTGCTGGATGATGGTACATTGATCCAGGGCGCCAATCAGGAAAACGCATCATATCCATTGTGCATGTGTGCGGAGCGCGTTGCGCTATACACGGCTGCCACACAACATCCCGGCAAGAAGATCACCAAACTTGCCGTGGTGGCACATAAAAAAAACCATAAGGAACTGGTGAATGCCACCGCTTGCGGCGCCTGCCGGCAGGTGATGCTGGAGTTTGAACAACGACAGAAAAGTCCGATTCAAATTATCATGCTGGATCAGGACCAATGGATCACCTGTGCCTCCGCAGCCGTGTTGCTTCCCATGAGCTTTGATTCTTCCAGCCTGCTCGATTGATGGCTTCCGAACAACGGGAACTGCATTTCAATTTCCAGGCGCGCTACTTTAGGGCTGGCACCCTGAATGCAAAAACCAGAAGGGTCTGGATACTCCTGCATGGATATGGGCAACTGGCTCAATACTTTTTACGCAAATTTCAGGTGCTGGAAAATGACCACACCTTTCTCCTTGCCCCTGAAGGACTTTCGCGTTTCTACCTGTCAGAACTTACCGATGTCGGACGCAAGGACAATAAAGTAGGTGCCACCTGGATGACCCGTGAAAACCGGGAGATGGACATCCTCAACTACCTCGCCTACCTGAATGAGATGATTCATCAGGAACTCAAAGGATTTGAACATGTACCTGTAACCATACTCGCATTTTCGCAAGGTTGCGCCACTGCCTGCCGGTGGGTAGCGGAAGGCACCGTAAACTTTGACCGGCTTATACTCTGGGCTGGATTATTCCCACCTGACATCGATTTTTCTTCCGCCGGAAGAATCCTGCAAAACAAGAAAACCATCCTGGTGGTGGGTGATCAGGATCCGTTTCTCACACCAGCGCGAATGGTCGAGTTTGATGCATTGGCTCAAAAACTTGGTATCTCACCTGAGAAGGTTGTCTTCCCGGGCAAACATGAGGTCAGGGAAGATGTATTGTTGTCGCTGGTTTAGGAAATACCAAGCATCTCCAGAATAAATCCCCAGCCATAGCCGCACAGCTGCACCACCGCGGATGGCACACTTAGCAAGGCTACCCAGGCCGAACCGGTAGCCCTCCAAGCGGAAGCGAAAATAGCTATGGAATAAAGTTTATACCAGATTAACAATAGCGTCCCCCAGAACAAGCTGAAGTATATCAGGACGGGAATCGCAACCAATCCAACCATAAATACAAATGGAAACCAGTGGGTAAGTTTCACATACCCGGCGTGCACCTTCCCCACCCGAACACGTCCGCGACCAAAGCCGGAAACCTGATGGAAGAACTGAATCAAATCGGTCCTCCGCTTATGATAAACAAAAGCATCGGGGATCAGAACAACTTTCATCCCCGCTTTGCGCATGCGGATGCTGAGCTCAATGTCTTCTGCGAGCCGATCAAACGCAAAGCCACCCAGTTCCACTGATTTTGACCGGCGAATGCCCATATTAAAACTGCGGGGCTGAAAATTCTCCGGCTTACCACCGCGTATACCACCTGTCGTAAGCCAGGACGACATGGTATAGGCCATGGCTTGTTGCAAGGGTGTGAAGTTTTCATGACCGCGATCCGGTCCACCCCACGCGTCAACGGGTGCCGCCTGCATGAAAGTTTCTACGCAAGCGAAGTAGGTTGGCGGAAGGATACAATCCGAATCAAAAAAAACAACGTACTCTCCCCGGGCTTTCTCCACACCAAAATTCCGACTTGGGCCAGGCCCGGTGTTGGCCTTGGTGTAATAGTGCAGTTCCAGCTGGTTCCTAAACTTATCACACACCGCTTTTGATGAAATGTCAGATCCATCCTCTACCACAATGACTTCAAAGTCCATGATCGTTTGCTGCGTGAGGCTGTGGAGCAACTCTGCCAATTCATCCGGACGGTTGAAGACCGGCACCACGACGGAATATTTTGGATAAGGCTGCACTGTGGACAAAAGTAACAAATCGATACCGCCCAAAAATCGATCAGTTTTTCTGACAATTTTCACCCCCGCCGCGCTTCGTTTGCCCCAAAAAACTATCTTTCGGCCTGATGGATAATTTCGTTGTTTCTGCCCGCAAATACCGCCCCCTCGGCTTCGAGGAAGTGGTGGGCCAGGAGCATATTACCACCACCCTCAAGAATGCCATCGACAACAGTAAGCTGGCCCAGGCACTCCTGTTCTGTGGCCCACGCGGTGTAGGTAAAACAACCTGCGCCCGGATTGTCGCCCGCATGATCAATGGCTTCGAAGAAAAGGCCGAAGTCAATTCCCTCAACATCTTCGAACTGGACGCCGCATCGAACAACTCGGTGGAAGACATCCGAAACCTCATTGACCAGGTACGCTACCCACCGCAGTATGGAAAGTACAAAGTGTATATCATCGACGAGGTGCACATGCTTTCCAATGCCGCATTCAACGCATTCCTAAAAACACTGGAAGAACCACCTTCCTACGCCATTTTTATTCTGGCCACCACCGAAAAGCACAAGGTGATTCCAACCATCCTGTCGCGGTGCCAGATTTTCGATTTTAACCGGATTCAGATTTCTGACATCTCGCGTCAGTTGAAGAAAATCGCGGACCGCGAAAAAATCAAGGCCGAAGAAGCTGCCCTGCACCTGATCGCACAAAAAGCGGATGGTGCTTTGCGCGACGCCCTTTCCATTTTCGACCTGATGGTCACCTTCTCCTCCGGCAAAGGAGTCACCTTCAAGAATGTGATCGACAACCTGCACATTCTTGACTATGAGTATTACTTCAAAGTCGTTGATGGACTGCTTGCCCAAAATCCAACCACACCCCTGCTGCTGTTCGATGAGATTTTGCGCAAAGGTTTTGATGGGCAAAATTTTATCGTTGGCCTGAGCGAGCACCTGCGAAACCTGATGGTGGCCCAGGATGTCCGCACCATTCAACTAATGGAGGTGCCAGACACCATCCGCAAGAAATACGAAGAACAGTCCAAAGCGGCACCCTACTCGCTCCTCCTCTCCTGGTTGAGTATCGCCAACCAGGCCGACATCAACTATAAGATGAGCAAGAATCAGCGCCTGACTGTAGAGTTGGCGCTGATGAAAATGGCCCATCTGAAATCCGTATTTCAGGGAGCACCCGTCGCAGAACCCGCCGAACCGGCGGCATTAAAAAAAAAATTGAATTAACGAACGAGGAGAAGCCGGCCGCACCTGTTGCGCCATCCGAACCAACTCCCTT
>DNZD01000048.1 GCA_003504855.1 Cytophagales bacterium | reverse complement strand
GTGGCCAGCGGCGTGATGCTGGGGGAATCGGATAATGGCATGACGCAACACGCGGGGATTTGCACCTTGACGGTCGGTGAGGATTTTATTTATACCATGGGTTTGTCCCTGGTCAGCGGACGGGATTTCAAGCCGGGCAGTGATACCGATCTGAGGGGAGTGTATATAGCCAACGAAGCGGCGGTAAAAGCCATGGAGTTGGGGCCCGATCCGCTCGGCAAAAAGATTTCGTTCTTTCACGGTCAGAATCCAGGCGTGGTTATCGGGGTAGTGAAAGACTTCAATTCAAGCTCGCTTCACCAAAAGCCAGAGCCCCTCCTGCTCCTGAAGGAAACCAGGTTTTGTGAATTCATGTACCTGAGTATTTCAGGCGATGATTTACCTCAAACCATTCACGCTGTTCAGGAGATCTGGCGCCAGCATGTTGCCAATCGCCCGTTTGAATATTTCTTTCTGGATCAACGATTTAATGAGCAATACAAGTCGGATGAGACTCAGATCAGGCTGTTGAATATGCTGGCGTACATTTGCATATTCATATCATTACTTGGATTAATTGGGCTGTCCGCCTTTTCGGCATCCCAACGAACGAAAGAAATCGGTGTGCGGAAAGTGCTGGGTGCTGAGGTTCCGGATATACTCTTCCTGCTGTCCAGGGAGGCACTTGTGCTGGCCATACTGGCAGGCGTGATGGTGGCGCCCATCTCCTATTGGTTTATTTCCTCGTGGGCGGAAAACTTTGCCTATAAGACAGACTTAAACTATTGGGTATTTGTCCTGGTAACCTGTTCGGCCTTAGCTTTTGTTATGGTAACCGTTGCATTGCAGTCGCTCAGGGCGGTAATGCTGAGCCCGGTGAAGTCGCTTAAACACGAGTAGGACGATTACCTGTCTCTTATATCCCTCTTTTCGGAATGAGTTTGCTCGATTCGTTGAATTCCACTGATATACTTTGAATCAACTGAGTTTAACTCCCAGTATTCGGGCAAAGGAATACCCCTTAAGCGGTAGCCGGATAGGTGAAGCGCGGATTTTGACTATATGAAGTCATAAGCAGGATGAAGTTGTTGGTGCGCCGGGACAGCTAACACCAACTCAATTCTCTCGCCCTCTGTTCTTCAGAAACTCTCTTACATAAGCAATCCACCTGTCAGGCTTACCCTCAGTTGTAAAGTCATCGTCGCGAACAGGCAAATTAAAGGAGATGTCAACAGAAGGTCTTCCTCCGGAAAGCCTTTCACCAGTAGTAATATCTTGCTCTATTTCAATAAAAGGAATTACCACGCCATCTACCTTTCTAAAGTCTTTCCATACAGTTTCTATTTCTCTAATTTTCTCTTCATACGCATGATGCCTTCGAACTCCCCGGTTTCGCTCGATTTGAAATGAAAATGGATTGATATAGTAGAAAGATTGCTGACCCCGTGACAGCGTCACCAGTATTTTGAAATAGTTTATGGATTCTATTTTCTCCCGACCCACATATTCTATCTTATGGCCTGCACTTCTTGTCCGATACAGCGGCAATCTCAGTCCGGTCGGGTTTTGTCCCGAAGCCCACAGCGCAGAATCAGGTCTCCCCACTATTTTTTTTCGGTCGGCGTCATTTGAAGCTTGTTCCCAAGCATAAGAATCATTGCGTCCTTCAGAAAACTTTACCTTCCACAATACGGTGTCTATTAATATGATGAGCGATCCATATTGTGGTTTGAATCGCGTTACTGTTAGCATGTTCGCACTTCCTCGAATGCGAATAATTGAACTTATTCTCTCCAAATTCCTTTTTCCTCCCATCGCTTCCAGATTCTTACCAACCAGATAGTCCACTGAGTCGATGGATGATCCGTGGATTTCTGTGTTTGATAGAAGTGCAGTCAGGGCAATGAGGATAACTGTTAAGTCAGTGGTTTTCATATAACCTATGGTTTATTTCCCGATGTATCAGATCAGAAAATAGTTCTAAAGGATGATTGGTAATTTATCGCCCGTTTCAGGCGATCTTTCAGTAGATGCGGTGACGCCGAAACGGCTACCACCAACAACGGCTGGTACGGGGGCTAAACAGGCTGTCATATATGCAACCGAATGCAAATCCCTAAAACGAAATGGAACCACCCGGCCGGTGAAGAACACCGGCCTGCACACACCCACTTACTTCGGATATACAAACCCCGTCTCTTCCTCCCTCATCTTAATCGGACGCACTTCAATGCTCGCGGATGGCACGAAGGTAAATTCCGGATTCTCTTTTGCGATGCAGATCGCCTCGTCCAGGTCGGCAGCACGAATGTGATAATGACCCACCTGCGTCTCGCTGTCTGATGCAATATTGCGCTCCACCCAGGCACCATCCACTTTCTTCAACACCACCTCCTCGCGCACGATGGGCTGGGCCGCGATCAACTTGTTCTCTTTCTTCAGCACACCGATAAACACCTCGCACTGCCTGATGAAGGCCAGGTGCTGATCGTCGGACAATGATCTTTTTGCATCCTTTTCATTGCGGATGTAAAGCATAAACTCTTTCATAAGTACTGCTTTTTAAGTTGAGTAACTTATTTCTGATCCATCACTTTTATCCACTGCTTAATCACTGTCTTAAGTTTTTCCTGCCTGGCCTTTACATCATCCATGCCATAAACGTTTCATCATGAAACCATCGACAAGAGGATTGGTTTTCATCTACTTGATCGCTACTTGTGCAAATGGTCCACGAAGGCACTGCCTGCAATACTGATAACCAGGACAGCACTGAGAATTCCACTAATGGCTATTACAGACGCATAAAGCAGGACATTCCGAAGTGCCAGTTTTTTTAGTTCCATAGGATAAAATCCAACCCCGGCATAGGTACAATAAATGACCGGCACAACTAAACTAACTGTCAGGTTTGTAAAATAAAATATATCGCGTGATATATAGAATAAAACGTAAAACGGCAGGACTAGCAGCACGTATTGACTCATGGTAAACAGAGCAAAATACGCATTGTGCAAAAAGGATTTCCCGGTATGTCGGAAGAACAACCACTGACACAACAATAACCCCGGCAACATCAGTAGAAGCTGAACTTCCCTGCGCGCCATGAAACTTTGCACATCCGTATTAATCTGATCGGTCAAGGCCGCCTTGTCCTTAACAATCACCGTTCCGTCAATGGCTTCCGCCTGCTCAATTCCCTTCACAAAGCTATTACCCATTTCGGACCGCTTTAGTACATATTCACCCACACCAGTAACTGAATCCAAAAAGAAAGAGAAACCAAAAATCAGCAGGTAATAAGTAATCGGTGTCAGGTACTTGCTCCGATCTCCCTGCGCAAACTCGGCTATGGCAGGTCCGGGCCGAAGTGTAAGATCCACGACGGTGTTCTTCAACTTGCCCAGGTCAAAGCCGATCAGCTCTGATACCACTTCCTTTTTCTCATCCTGAACATTGCTTTCCATATAACTGATTATGTTGAATAAGTTGACTATTCAATCCTTGACCGGGTGACCTTCAATATGCACCACTCAACTCACCTTCTTCAACACCTTCTCAAAAGCCTTACACACGGCCCCATTGAAAAACACCTCTCCACAATATGCATATCCCAGCTTTTTCAGGAGATGCAACATGGGCGCATTGTCAAAATACGTATCAATTTTGATACTGTAAAATCCGCGGTTCACACACAACGGCTCAATTAATTGGAACAACTTCGCGGCCATACCCCTGCCTTTAACTGCATCGGCCAGCGCCAGGCGATGAACCACGGCGTAGTCACCGTGGGTGAGCCAGGCTCCGTCAATCTTGTCATATGCCGGCTCCGGTTCAAAGATCACCGCCGCAACGGCCACGACCTGTTTATTTTCAGTCAGTACAAAACAGTAACCTTTCTCAATGTCCTCCCGGACCGTGCTTTCATTCGGGTAATTGTTCTGCCATTGCTTACTCCCATCGCGCTTGCGCTGGGCTATAGCCTGCTGGAAGATTTGCCAGATGGCTGGTGCATCCGCCATCGTTGCGGGACGTAAGTGAAGGTTGGGGGGATTCATGTCAATTATCCACTATCTATTCCACCATGTCCTAATTCCTAACCCCTAAGTCCTAAGTCCCAAGCTCTATTCTCTACTCACTTCTTTTTGTCAATAATCCCCTTCATCTGCTTGTTCATCAGCATCGGATTGAGGCCATCAATACCAGCTTTCAGCGTGTTGTCCAGTTTCATCAACTGACCATCGAGCTCTTTGCTCAACTCATCGAACACCTTATATACACCAGCAGTGGGTTTACCCTCACCGGTCTCGAGACTGCGACGCACGGCAGAGATCCGGTTACCCAGTTTGATGGGGAAATTCAAAGGATCCTGACTGCTCCGGTTGCGCACCTGATACAGGTCTTCTTCAATGGCGGTGAGCTTCGCAATCAGGTCTTTGGCATACGAGGTGATCATCTGATCGCTCGTCTCTTTCAGTCCTGCTTCGAGTTGCTTGCGTATCTCCCGGATTCGGATCACCGCTTCGTTGCCAGCGCTCTCGCGATCGCGGATCTTCATAGCCAGTGTAAATGTCTCCTGAAGGTCAGCTTCCGTAACGCCTTTCAGGTTCGGGTCCATCTTCACTTTAAACGGCCAGGTCTTCGAATAACTACCAGTAGTCAATCGCACCTGATAGTTTCCAATCGGTGCCTTCGGTCCGCTGCGGGGATTGGCGCCCCACAAGATCATGCCTTCGAACACGGTGGCACCGGGATACCGGAGATTCCATGAAAACGTATTTAATCCCACGGCAGTGGTCGGACCGTTCGGCTCGCGCTCCCACCGGGGTATGTTCGGATCGGGCTTGTACTCGGGCTTGGTGCCTTTAAAGGTTTGCACGATCCCTCCCTTCTCATCGAGAATATCAATCTTCACAGTGTCCACCTTATTCTTCAGGTAATACTGAAACACGGCATTATAAACACCACGGATCGCATCGGCCGGTTGAAACAAAATCGCATCCTGTTTCATCAACTCCGGTGTCAACTGCCGCAACGGCTGAATATCATCCAATATCCAGAATCCGCGGCCATGGGTACCAAGCACTACATCATTGTCTTTTACCACCAGGTCACGGATGGGGGTATCGGGCAAATTCAACTGCAACGATTGCCAATTGTCACCGGCATTGAAGGAAACATAAGCCCCATGCTCAGTACCGAGGAACAACAAACCGGGACGCATATGATCTTCACGGACCGAACGGGCAAAGTGTCCGTCTTTGATACCATTCACAATCTTGGTCCAGGTCTTGCCATAGTCGGTCGTGCGGAATACATAGGGCTGACGGTCGTCTACCTGATACCGGAAGGCAGCTACATAGGCGGTGCCTGCAGTATGACGTGACTCATCGATGATGGCTACCACCGAATTCTTGGGAAGATCTTTCGGCGTGATGTCGGTCCAGGTCTTGCCGCCATTGCGGGTGATATTAATCTTGCCATCATCCGATCCGGCCCAAATGGTGTTGATGTCATGGAACGATGGCGCGAGCGCAAACACGGTAGCATAAATCTCCGGACCGTTCATATCACGGGTGATGATACCGCCGGATACGCCCAGTGTCTCCGGGTCTGCGTACGTAAGATCCGGACTGATCTTCTCCCAGCTTTGACCATCGTCGGTGGTTTTCCACACGTGTTGTGAGCAGGTGAACAGTACTTTGGGATCCAGAGGGGAGAATACAATCGGATACGTCCATTGCCACCGCTCTGGCAACTCGCTGGCCGGCTCGCCGGAAAAGAATCGGGGATAGACTTGTATATCGCGCATCTGTCCGGTGGTGCGATCCAGTTTTGTCAACAATGCACCCTGACTGCCGGCATAGAATATGTCAGGGTTCAGCGGATGTGAGGTGATGTATCCACTTTCGCCGCCGCCCACATCATAGCCCCAGGCGCCCAGCACATCGGCATGATCCCAACCATCGCTGGGAATAGCAATGGTGGAATTGTCCTGTTGTGCACCGGCAACGTGATACGGTACATGGTTGGTGGTGGTGACGTGATATAATTGTGTGGTGATGTAATCCTGATCTGTCCAGGACTTTCCTCCATTGACTGATACCACACCGCCACCATCATCGCTGAGGATCATGCGTTGGTTGTTGTTAGGGTCGATCCACAAGTCGTGGTGATCGCCATGTTTGGTCTGGATGCGGTCAAACTTGCTGCCGCCGTCCGTGGACTTAAAGAACTCCACATTCAGACAGTAAACCGTTTCCCGATCAAGGGGGTCGGCATAAATTCTTGAATAATAAAATGCACGTTGGCGCAGTTTGCGTTCGTCGTTGGTGCGTTTCCAGGTTGCTCCGCCGTCGTCACTCCGGAACACCCCGCCTTCATTGGCTTCGACAATAGCCCAGAGCCGGTGGCTGTCGGCGGGTGATACGGTGATACCGATTTTGCCCAAAGGACCTTCCGGCATACCCGGGTTCTTCGAAAGATCAATCCAGGTCTCGCCGCCATTTTCAGATTTCCAGAGTTTGCAATCCGGTCCACCGCCCCACATCTTCCAGGTGCGACGATATACCTGCCAGGTGGTGGCGTATAATACCTTAGGATTGTTGCGATCAATAATGAGGTCAGCAGCGCCTGCTTTAGGGCTCACGAACAAAACCTTTTTCCAGGTGTTACCGCCATCAATAGACTTAAACACACCCCGTTCTTCGTTGTCGCCATACGGGTGACCAAGAGCGGCCACATATACAATGTCCGGATTAGTCGGATGTACACGGATACGGGCGATGGCCTGGGTTTCTTTTAATCCCAGGGAGCGCCAGGTCTTGCCACCGTCGGTGGTTTTGTATACACCATCACCTTGGGTAATGCTGCCTCGGAGTTGGGTTTCTCCTCCGCCGATATATACAATGTCCGGGTTGGTTTCAGCCACAGCGACGGCACCAATAGACGACGAGGAAATCTTTCCATCCGTAACTGGTCCCCATTCCTGACCGCCGTCGGTTGTTTTCCACAGACCACCGCCCGTAGCCCCGAAATAATATTCATTGGGGCGACCCGGACTTCCCGACGAGCCCAATGAGCGACCGCCGCGGAGGGGACCGATGTTGCGCCATTCGAGTTTGTCATAGTAGCGGGAGTCGTAGGCAGGGACAGGTGATTGAGCCAGTGTTGTATTGACCCATGCAAATAAGATGACCAAAGGAAGCAGGTGAGATGGTTTCATGGTAGAAGCGGTTTGGTAAGGGTAAGATACTGAAGATGCGGAGATCACATAGCAGTATTTTTATTTGGGATCAGCGAAGGGTTTAAGAGGTAAATTTTGCCGCGGAGGCGCGGAGGCGCAAAGGATCAAAGGCCATTTACAAATCGATAAAACCCTTTCTTGAGCAGGTGTTCGTTGAAGTTTATTAGAAATCCTAACCTCTTATTGGCAAGTTTAAGGTAGCTAATAAGTTGGGCACGATGAACCGGCAGTATAGACTCAATTGCCTTTAGTTCCAGAATGATTTCGTCTGCTACC
>DNZD01000363.1 GCA_003504855.1 Cytophagales bacterium | reverse complement strand
CTATCAACGACGGTATACTCGGATTGGTCTTGCTGTCCTCTTCGATTGGCGCATTGTTCGCCATGCCGTTTACCGGATGGTTGATCATCCGCAATGGAAGCCGGCGCATTACCATTTTCTCCGCCTTTGCTTACTGCGCATTGATCGTTTTCATTCCCAAAATGCCTGTCCTGGCAGGCCTGGTGATCTTGTTTTTTCTTTTGGGGATTACCTCCGGTATGCTTGATGTGGCTATGAACTCCCAAGCCGTCATGGTCGAAAAACAATTGGGTAAACCCATCATGACATCGTTTCATGCATTGTTCAGCATCGGTATGATGATGGGTGCCTTCAGCGGTTCGCTCTTTGCCAAGCTGGATACCGGGTTATTTATTCATTTCGGTGCCATCTCCCTGATCAGTGTCATAGTAGTACTCATTGCACGTTACTATCTCATTCACGATAAACCTGCATCCAAGGCACAAGAGGGTCCTGCCTTCCGTTTGCCCAATGCCGCTATGGTCAGCATCGGCATCATCGCATTCTGCAGTATGCTGGGTGAAGGCGCCATGGCCGACTGGAGTACCAACTACATGGAAAATATTGCACATGCCGATCGCGCCATTGCGCCTTTGGGGTTGTCAGCATTTGCGATGGCTATGACGATCGGAAGGCTGTTTGGCGATGGTGCCCGGGTGCGGTACGGTGACAAGTCATTAATGGTGGTGTGTGGACTGGTGGCTTCCGTGGGCCTGACCCTGGCCATTTTGTTTACAAATCCATTCGCTGTTATTGGTGGGTTGTTTGTCGTAGGCATTGGCCTTTCAGCCATCGTTCCCATTGCCTATAGCATTGCCGGCCATACGCGAAACCTTCCGCCCGGTGTTGGACTGGCCATGGTCACCACCGTAGGTTACTCGGGTTTCTTGTTTGGCCCGCCGATCATCGGCCTTCTCGCTGACATGTTTACACTGCGCTATGCGCTGTTGCTCGCAGTAATTTTGTTTGTGGTGATGACGGTATTGAGCCTGCGGTATAATTCGGAAAAAGTATGATCATACAACGGGAAGAACATGGATCGAAGGGTGCCTTCTTCATTCAGGAGCAAGGTGAACGGCAGGCCGAGATGACGTATACCATGGCCGGGCCACAGCGCATGATTATTGACCACACAGAAGTGGCTGATGCCTTGCGTGGAAAAAGTGCAGGCAAACAATTGGTGTCCGCGGCCGTCGAGTATGCACGCGCCAACCAACTTAAGATTATTCCATTGTGTCCTTTTGCCAAAGCGGTATTTGACAAAACTCCGTCCTTTCAGGACGTACTGAACCAATAATGCCCATCCTTACTACTTCTGATTACCGGCCACCACTTTACTTGTTCAATGGTCACCTCGAAACCATTGTACCCAGTGCGTTTCGCAAGATTACAGATGTCACCTACCAGCGCGAGCGGTTGGAGCTGGCAGATGGCGATTTTTTGGACCTGGACTGGCTGAAGCAGGGTACGCGTAAACTGATGATCGTATCGCACGGACTGGAGGGGAGCAGTGATCGACACTACAGCAAAGGAATGGCGAGGTACTTTTACCGTCGTGGTTGGGACGCACTGGCCTGGAATTGCCGTAGTTGCAGCGGCGAAATGAATCGCCTCCCTCGCTTCTATCATCATGGAGCAACCGAGGATATCACGGCAGTTGTGGACCATGCAATAGCAGCGGGCGGTTACGAAACGATCGTGCTGGTTGGCATCAGCATGGGTGGCAGTATGACACTGAAGTACCTGGGTGAAAACGCAGGAACTTTACCCACCCAGGTAAATGGCGGTGTTGCTTTCTCCGTTCCTTGTCATTTGGGTTCTAGTGCCCGCGAGTTAGACAAGCCGGAAAAGCGGTTTTACCTGAATCGATTTCTGAAAAAACTAGGGGCCAAAATCAAGCTCAAATCAGAACGATTTCCGGACCTGATCTCCTACCGGGGATTTGATCAGATCAAATCATTCGAAGCTTTTGACAACCGGTATACTGCGCCCTTACATGGATTCCGGGATGCGCAGGATTTCTATGAACGGGCAGCCTCATTGCCGCATATTTCAAATATCCGTGTTCCCGTATTAATAGCGAATGCTGTGAACGATCCGTTCCTGCCACCTGCCTGCTACCCTTTTGACATCGCCCGACAAAGCGACTTTGTATACCTGGAAACTCCCGACCGGGGCGGACATACCGGATTCACCTTGCCCGGCAGTGATGACAGTTGGATGGAACAGCGAGCCTTCGCATTTTTTGAAAACCCGTTGGTGCGTTAGGTGCCTGACGCTATTTTCTTTTTTGCTTAAACATCCAGGCAAGGTAGTCTGGTTCTGCAAAGACGTTGGTCCAGCTATCATGCCCGACACCCGGATATTCTGTATACTTCACAGAGGCTCCAACAGCTGTCAATTTTCCGACCATGATCCGGGAACTGCGCACCGGCACCACGGGGTCGGCATCGCCGTGGAATACCCAATATGGGATCGATTTTATCCGGTTGTCATAACCCTGGTCGTTACCGCCACCGCAGATGGGTAGCGCTGCAGCAAATAGAGAGGGGAAGCGATACGCAGCTTCGAATGTTCCCATGCCACCCATAGACAACCCCGTAATGTAAACCCGATGTGAGTCGACACCTTCATCCTGAATCAGTTTGTTCACCAACGCCATGGCCGCCGCCAAAGCAGGTTTGGGTGCACCTGCATAATCATATGACCATTCCCGCGGGGTTTTGTCCTCCACCTTCAGGTTTGCCCAAAAGTCTTCGGCAGGGCATTGGGGAAACACAACGATAGCCGGATACTTTTTGCGGTTCTCCTCTTTGAGAAACAAGGCGGCGCCATGCTTCAATTGAGCTTCATTGTCGTTTCCTCTTTCACCCGCCCCGTGCAGAAATACAACCAACGGGTATTTCTTCGTCGGCTTATAGTTGTCCGGGTAGAGTATGCGATAGGATATTGATCCCTCGGTCGACTCAAACGTCTTTTTTTGATACCGGGAAAAATCCTGGGCAATAACCAGTTGGGTGCAGAACAATAACAGCACCATAAAAAGCAATCTCATCGGGTTGGGAGTTTAAGTAATGAAACTAAGCCAGCATCATGGCTACCCGCTTCATGGTCTCATCGTGGCCTTGTCCGTTTTTGATATTAGCCCTGATGGTTGACAGAATCTCGTTGATATTGTTGCGGGGATAGCCAAACTTAACGGCAAAGAGAGAGCACAATTTTTGTTCTTCCGGGTGCACATCATTGTCGATACTCATCATATGAACCAGGTCATACAATTGATGGAATTTTTCTTTGGGATCTGTTGGCAACTCAAATTGGATGCCGGCGTGATTCTGCCGGATATCCTTCAACTGACTTTCCGAAATGCCATTTCTTTTGGCAATGGTCTTGAGTAGGTCATATTCCAAATCCTGAAAGTTGCCATCGGCAGCAGCCATTTCAATCAGGTTTTTCATGTGACTGCGGGCTGTTCCTTTTCCTTGCTGGAACATGCTAAGGATATCTGAAAATTTCATGGGGTTTGGTGGTTAGGATGTTGGTACCCCAATTTATGTCGGGGCTGCATCTTTCCGAAGCGGCCTCTCGATTAAATTTTCAATTGACACCTCCGCTTACTTATCCGCATACCGTAGTCCGAATCCGAACGGGTACAATGGGTTTTTGGAATCGTAGGGCATATCCTCCTTCTGGTTGCGGACAGCCTCCATGGACGAAGGCAGTTCAAAAGGGAGTTTTCCTTCGGGCCAGGCTTTTCCGAACACCACGTCGAGCAGGGCAGCATCACTGGCTCCAAAATTCACCAATAAGCCTGTCGCATGCCGGCTGATTTCGGGAATAACGGCTGGCCGGTCGATGTACAAATCCACAATGGTGGGTACCGTTTTCAGCAACTGAATAATGCTGTCCTTCCGGGATCCTTTGAAATCAAGATCGCCATGGTGGAACCCGCGTGCCAGGGGGTTGTTGGTCTCAACCGGTACCCAGGGTGTCTGGAGTCGAATTAAGGCAATATCTGCCTGCTCGGGCTTGTCCACCACCGTCCCATACTTTGCAGCAAGTTCGGGGTTGAGGTTGCGTACGTAAATTTTGAGCTTGCCCGCTTCGAGGGGCAGTATGTTCTTGTCGTTCTTGAGCAAGGTATAAGCGCGCCGCTGGGTGGCTTCACCCAGGGCTTTCCACTCAGGCTTGCCTACAGTAGCCAGGGCACGCTCTACGTTCACATAGGGATTATCAAACTGACCCAGCGTAAATTTAAGTCGCAGGAGGCGTCGCACCGATTCATCCAGTCGTTGCTCTGATACCTTACCGGCTTTGACCAATTGAAGAACGAGGTCAGTTCTGCTCTCTCCGCCGAACTGATCGCAACCGGCTTCAATCACTTTTAACACACGGTCTGCTTCACTCAGTTTTTCAACTCCCCAGGCACGGGCCGGCCAAACAGCAACGCCCATATCCACGTCCGTAATCAGTCCCCAATCGGTACAAACAATGCCATCGTATTTGTATTTCTCGCGCAATAATCTGGTAACGATATCCTTGTTGAAACCGAAACCCACATTCTCACTGGTTTGATCGGTCGGGATTCCATAGTACGGCATGATAGCAGCCGTGTGTGCTTCAAAAGCCGCCTCAAATGGAATCAGGTGATAGTTGAAATTATTACCCGGATATACCTGGCCTTTATGAAATTCAAAGTGGGAATCCAGTCCTTCCTTCTGAGGTCCGCCCCCGGAGAAGTGCTTGGTCATACAGGCGACACTGGTTGAATCCAACTCATCACCCTGGAAGCCCAGGATATAAGCTTTCACCATCCGTGCACTCAGTTTGGCATCCTCGCCGAAAGTTCCGTTGGCCCTGGGCCAGCGAGGCTCTGTGGCGAGATCGGCCATGGGATGCAGCGCAAGCCGCAATCCAACTGCCGTATATTCCTGACGGGCAATATCACCGAACTGCCGGGTAAGGTTTTCGTCATCGATGGCTGCAAACCCCAATTGTTCCGGCCATTGGCTGAATTCCTGAGCAGCCATGGCAAAAATATTGTTACTGAAGTAATTCCGGGGATCAGAGGCAATGGTCACCGGAATCCCCAGCCGGCTGGCCTCCGCTACCTTCTGTACATTATTGTACCAGGTGGCCAACGGTTTCGTGGATGGCGCTACCCAGATATTCATAAATGAAATATTCTTTTCCGTGATGAGTTTGTTGGCCTGCGGCATACGGGCAAACATTCCCTGACCGGGTGTGTCATCCAGGGATCCATCATCATTCACCCGTGTCCCGGCGATAAACATCATACCGGCCTTTTCCTCCACCGTCATTTGCGAAAGCAGATCAGTGACGCGTGCTTCGACAGGCTGATGCCGGTCTTCATAGATGTCCATCTTCCCGTTCTTGTTGAGGTCCCGATACACTATCTTGGGGCTTTGCTTGCAGGCCGATAATAGCACCGTGGAAGCAACGAAAAACAGGAAACAGGTTTTCATATCATTGTGTAATTAGTACACAACGATACTAATTTTATCGCAACATGCGCAAGCCACTTTTATCTCATGATGAACTTGTTACCCGCGGTGCGGAATATTTTCTCCGGCACCTATCGCTCGATTGCGTCATATTTGGGTACCACGACCGCCAATTGAAGGTTTTGCTGTTAAAATGGAAAGATTCCGGCCGATGGAGCCTTCCCGGCGGTTTTATACAAAAGGAAGAATCTTTGGAGGATGCGGCACAGCGGGTGGTGGCCGGTCGCACCGGACTAGCGCCGAAATACCTGCATCAGTTCCATGCCTTCGGTGACCCCAACCGGGGCAAACGCAATCACGGTTTTGAGTATGAAAAAAACAACAAGGTGTCCTGGCTCGAAGACCGTTTTGTCACGATCGGCTATTGGTCAGTAGTCGAATTTTCAAAGGTAATACCCACGCCAGATGTACTGACCAGTGAATGCCGGTGGTGGAACCTGGACCAAATACCCGAACTCATACTCGACCACCGGACCATACTGGACAAGGCCCTGGTTTCATTACGCCAATACCTGAATGACTTTCCCCTGGGGCAGGACTTACTGCCCCAACAATTCACCATGCCTGAGTTACAGCGGCTATACGAAACCATCCTGGGCAAAAGCCTGGACCGTCGCAATTTTCAAAAGAAACTACTGGGACTTAATGTCCTCACCCGACTGGCCAAAAGAAAAACAGGTGGGGCGCACAAGGCACCCTACCTGTATAAATTTCATTCGGCCCGCTATGCCCGGGCGCAGAAGACCGGCTGGAAGTTCGGCTCCATCTAGTTCTTCGGCTTCCATCCCGGGCCTCGGACGATGCGTCCCGGATGAGCCCCCGTGTGTTCGCCATCTTTCAATACGGCTGTCCCGTTAACAAACACATGCTGCATACCGGTGCTGTACTGGTGAGGGCTTTCAAATGTAGCATGGTCAGCAATGGTGGCCGGATCAAATACCACCACATCGGCAAAGTATCCGGGTTGCAGCATGCCCCGGTTGCGGATGCTCAGATGAGAAGCTGGTAAAGATGTTAATCGCCTGACGGCTTCTTCCAGTGGAATAATTTTCTCTTCCCGTACATACTTACCCAGCAGACGGGCGAAGTTTCCATAAGCACGTGGATGGTCTTTGTACTTCAGGAAGATACCTTCAGCGGCCGGCGCACCGGCATCTGAACCGAAGCTGACAAATGGAAGAGCGATTTGTCGCTTGATATTATCTTCACTCATCAAAAAATACGCAGCCTCTACGCGGGTGCTATCGGTAATCACCAGATCCATCGCCGTCTCCTCAGGAGACTTGCCATAGATTTTAGCAACCTCCCCAATGGTCTTGCCCACAAAACGTTTCAGCGAATCATTGGTGAACCCCAGCAGCAACACACCATCGGGACCGGCATTCAACATCAGGTTCTCCCATTTGTCGGTAGTGGACCGCATCTCCGCGAGTACTTTTTTACGAATGGTTGGATTCTTTAAACGCTTGATCCATTCTTTGATTCCACCCTCCTGTACCCAGGGAGGCATAGCACCATCCAGTCCTGTGGCGCCAGCGGTATAGTTGTACATGTTGGCACTGATCTTCAGGCCGGCCTGGTTGGCATTGTTGATTCGGGCAATGACTGAATCCAGTTTATTCCAATTCTGCTTTCCTCCCATCTTCAGGTGATAGATTTCAACCGGGAGATTTGCCTCACGCGCGATGCGGATGGATTCATCCACGGCTTTGAGAATAGCATTTCCTTCACTCCGCATATGGGCGGTGTAGATACCACCATATTGTGACACCACTTTGCTCAGTTCGATCAACTCTTCGGTGGAGGCATAATTGGCCGGTGCATAGATCAACGCCGTGGTGATACCTACTGCCCCTTCTTCCATAGCCACCCGTACCAATTCCTTCATCCGGGCCAATTCTTCTGCGCTGGGCGGTCTGTTGGCATAACCCAACTCATGCACACGAACCGTGGCAGCGCCCACAAAAGACGCAATGTTGGGAGACGTGCCTTTGCGGTTTAATGACTCCATAAACTCGCCCAGGGTGGTCCAATCAATATCATACTTCACATCAGGAACGCGTTTCATATAGGCACGCATCTCTTCCTTGATAGCATCATTGATGGGGCCCTGAGAAATTTCTCCAAAGACCTCCAGGGTAATGCCCTGGCGGATATCGCTTTGTCCGTTGCCATCGAGGCGCAGGGTTTCGTACGCATGGCTCAGCATGTTGATAAAGCCCGGCGCGACAGCCATGCCTTTGGCGTCGACTTCAGATTTGCCAACTGCAGCAGACAGATCACCAACAGCGGCCACGGTATCGCCTTGAATAGCTACATCAGCCACAACACCGGGCTTGCCACTGCCATCGTAAACGGTACCACCGCGAATGATCACATCATATTCCTTTTTCTGGCACGATGCCAGGACAAGTACCAGCAAGAGCACGAATAGTTTTTTCATATTTCAGAGTTTGGTATAAGGTTTCAGAACTATTTGGAGATATGTCGCAGGGGTCTGCCCGGATACTTGCCCGTTGACTTACATTCATGCCAGACCATCGATCCATTGACCCAAACGCGGGTCACGCCGGTGGAAATGAGTTGTGGTTTTTTGGTGGTCGATCGGTCGGTGACGGTCTCAGGATCAAACAAAACCAGGTCAGCAAATTGTCCCACAGCGATACGTCCGCGTTTGGGAATATTCAATTGATCGGAGGTTTGTGCTGTCATCTTGTGAATTGCCTGCTCCAGGGTAAACAGCTTCTCTTCGCGAACGTATTGTCGCAACATCTTGGTGAATGCTCCATAACCCCTCGGATGCCGCCCCACGCCTGCCCCATCCGATCCGATCACGGTAAAGGGCCATGACAACCAGGCGCGGATATCGGCCTCCTGCATGGAGGTGGCAATGATACTGGCCTCACCGTTCTTTTGTTCAACCTCTGCAATAAGATCCATCAGGGTCTTTGGCGCATCCGCTTTGCGCATGGCTGCTATCTGGGCCAATGTCTTACCGGCATAGGTGGTGTCCAAAGAATAATGGTCCATTATTACACCTTCAGGCGTAGTGATCTCGGTGAGCGCAAGTTCGGCTTCTTTCCGGTCCTTGAAATCACGACCAGGAAAGAGCACGGTCATGGACGAATGCCAGTAGGTATACGGATATACATCCGCCGTGATTTCTACTCCGGCACTCCGGGCGGAATCCAATCTGGCCATCAGTTCTGCCGACTTACCCCACAAGGATCGCATCGCCAGCTTGCCGTGGGATATCTGAACCGGTATCCCCGTAAGACTGCCAATGCGGATAATTTCATGGATGGCTTTCCAGAAGTATCGGTCTTCACTCCGGATGTGGCTGATGTACCGGCCGCCTTTGCTCGCGGCCACTGAGGCCAGCGCAACAACTTCATCAGGCTTAGAATAAATACCCGGGTCGTATTCCAAACCTGTGGACAGACCCAATGCACCTGCATCCATTTCTTCGGCGAGCATGATTTTCATTCGCTCGATTTCTTCGGGCGTGCTTGTTCGGTTGTACGGTCCTACGATCGCGGAATCACGCAGGGTGTTGTGTCCGGCATAGGATGCCACATTTACCGCTACCGGTTGCTGCTCCATGTCAGCGAAATATTTTCTCAACGGTATATGTGAGCCACCGTCCTGCCCCACCACAATGGTGGTGATGCCCTGACTAACACAGGCCGGCATGTCGCGCATACCCTGCATACCCCAGTCGTGATGACTGTGGGCATCGATAAAGCCCGGTGCCAGTACCTGTCCCCCGGCATCGATAATTTCATCTGCGTCAGCGCGGGAGAGATCACCGATGGCAGCAATGGTATCGCCGGCTATGGCCACGTCTATAAGTTGTCCGGCGCTGCCCGTGCCGTCAATCACCAGGGC
>DNZD01000044.1 GCA_003504855.1 Cytophagales bacterium | reverse complement strand
GCAATCTCCAGGGCTGTTATCAGATTCTCCCGCGCATCGGATCTCGGTTCGCTGATCGGCAACTGGGCACCGGTAAAAACCACAGGCTTGGCCAGGTGCTGCAACATATAACTGAGTGCAGAAGCCGTGTAGGCCATGGTATCAGTACCATGCAACACCACAAAGCCATCCTGATGTTGATAATGTTCCTGAATGATTTGTCCGATCGCCAGCCAATGACTCGGGTCAATGTTGGACGAGTCGATGGGATGCTCAAACTCAATGACGGTAATCTCAAGAAATAAATTGCGGAGCGTGGGCAGGTGATCGAGTATGAGTGAGAAGTCAAATGGCAACAGGGTGCCCGCTGCATCGTGGATCATCCCGAATGTGCCACCGGTATAAATGATCAATACCCGCGCCCGGGGTGGTGACGGAACAGCTGTGTTAATAGTAAGTGTCTTGTACTTCATCTGGTGTCGTAACAAATAGCAAATTAAGGATTCGTACGCTAACCATCAGGCAAAGCCAAACAACCGGTGTGCGTTGTGGGTGGTCTGCTTCTTCAACGCTTCCATAGAAACCCCCAGCACGCGGCTGACTTTATCAGCAATCACCGGAATATAATCGGGTTCGTTGCGCTTGCCGCGGAAAGGTACAGGTGCCAAATAGGGACTATCGGTTTCCAACACCAACCTGTCGGCAGGAATGTGTGGCAGGATGGCATCGAGTCCGCTGTTCTTGAAGGTGGATATCCCACCGATTCCAAAGTAAAAGCCCAGGTCGGCAATGCGCTTCACCTGATCTTCGGTTCCGGAGAAGCAATGAAACACGCCGGTGAGGTGCTCATGATTCAATGGCTCCAGCAGATCAAGGGTTTCGTTCATGCTGGAACGACAGTGAATCACAATCGGCAGGCGATACTTCTTCGCCCATCCTACCTGAATGCGAAATGCCTCCTGCTGTTCCGGCCAAAAGGTCTTGTCCCAATACAGGTCGGTACCCATCTCCCCCAGCGCCACAAAGCTTCGCTTCTCGAGCCAGCGCTCTACTTCGAGCAACTGATCGGTGACATCTTCTTTTACGGAGCACGGATGCAACCCCATCATCGCGAGACAACGACCCGGGTACTTGTCCTCCACGGCAAACATCGCATCGATGGAGGCGACATCTACATTGGGCATGAGGATGCGTTCCACACCGGATGCAAAGGCGCGTTCGAGCACGGCATCGCGGTCTGCTTCAAACTCAGTGGAATAAATATGACAATGGGTATCAGTCCAGTAGTTCATGACGGCAATAGGTATTTCCAGAATATCAAAAATCCAATAATGACAGCGGCGATAACGACCACCACCACTGCGGCGGCGGCTACATCCTTTATCTTTCCGGCGAGGGGTTGGTGTTGCGGCGACACCAGGTCTACCATGAATTCAAGCGCCGTATTCATGAGTTCAGCCATCAGCACCACGCCGATGCAGCCGACAATCATCATCCATTCGTCGGATGTGACGGAGTAAATAAATCCAAGGGAGATTACCAGCAGGGCAACTGCGACATGAATCCTGAAGTTGGCCTGCCCGACGAAAGCGGTGCGCAAACCCTGAAAGGCATAGCCAAAACTCTTCAACAGGCGATTCATTTCAACAGATCATCAATGGCCTGGTGGAGCAACTGATGATCTGGTACAAAGATCGACAATCCGGCATATCGTTGTTCACTTTTCAACAGCTTATTCAGGTCAAATTTCTCCTGCAATTCTGCACCTGCCACCTGTTGCCGCTGCAGCACCCTGGCGAGGTGGAGTTGTTCCGGCTGCCCCGGTGTTGGAACGAAAACAGCACGCTTGCCGAGGGCAATCAGGTCCATGATGGTGCTGTATCCACTTCGGGCCACCACCAGCGCGGATGACCGGATGGCGGCCTCCAGCAATGCAGACGGCAGATGATTCGTGACGGTGACTGCACCGGTCTTTTCGTGATAGGGTTTGCCCGGTTGCCCGAGTACCAGCAGGCATTTTTTCCCGCTTTCGATGAGTTGCTCTTTGAGTACCTGTGCGAATTCCGTGCGCGAAGGCTCGGGACCAGAGACCAGCGCGATCACATCATATTTGATATCCGCTTCTCCCGGTTGAAATCTCGACAGCCATCCGATAGACCGTACGGGTGTCGACGTCATAAAGGCTCGGGTGAGAATTCCATCAGGTAAATCCGGAATCCAGATATGATCGAATGGACGCAACAGATGTTTCAACAAGCGCGCAGAAATGCCCGACGCCCAATTCCAGGGAAAGGAAAACGGGATGCGCAGCTGGTGGGTGATCATGACCGAAGTGGCTTTCGCCGACCAGCATCCATACCGGTTGTCAGAGATGATAACATCAAAATGATGCGCGTCCATCAATTCATACATCGCTTTTTTTTCAGCCCGGATGCTTTGGTTAAAGCCACGCAACTGCATGGCCATGGTGATCATCATCCAGGGTCCATGTCCGTAGTAAGGCTTGTAAGCCGGTAACTCATAGTACGGCAAGTCAGGAAACTCTTCCCGAAGCAACACACCTGCCTCACCTGATGACGCCAGCGATACCGTTGCACCGCGTTCACGCAATAGCCGGACCACAGGTATACATCGGGTGGCATGACCGAGTCCCCAATCCAATGCCGCAACCAGTACCCGCTTCATGTCAGGGCAAAGGCTCGAAGGAATATCCGGCCTGAGAAAAATGATCGAGGTAGCGGGGCAACACAAACCTCAGGTTCCTCTCCGCTTTGAGGCTGTCATGAAACACCACCACCGAACCCGGTCTTGTGGCGCGGATGGATCCGTTCAGACAGCGGTGGCGTCCGGTCTGCTTGGAGTAATCATGGGTGAGTACATCCCACATGACAATGCGGTAATCTGAAAGGCGGCTGATTTGCTTTCTGGTGATGCGTCCATACGGAGGCCGAAACAACTTATTGACCGTCTGCTCCAGACCCATCACTGCATCACATTGACGAATGTTATCCAGATAGCGTTCGGTTTCTGTCTCCCACCCGCGCAGGTGATTAAATGTATGATTGCCGGTGCGGTGACCTGCCGTCACCACCTTATTAAAAACTTCAGGATGTTTGCGCACGTTGTCTCCGATACAGAAAAAGGTAGCGCGGGCACCGACGCGTTTCAGTTCATCCAAAACAAATTCAGTAGGGCCCGGCACCGGACCATCATCAAACGTGAGGTAAATCTTCTTGTCAACGGTCGGCAATTTCCAGGTCAGCCCGGGATACAACCAGGGAAGAAAGAAGGGATTCCGGAAGAAGGTAATCATAAGGGGTTCAGGCCACCCGGCACGAAAGCATGGTGATGTCGTCGCGGTAGCCCTTGTTTCCTTTGAATCCATCCAACCTGACAATAATATCCTGGTGGATGGTATTCAGGTCTTTATAATGGTTCTCACTGAAATATTTGATGAGCGCCTCCTGACCAAACTCTTCGCCTTGTTCATTCACGGTTTCCGTGAGTCCATCGGTATAACAAAACAATGCGAAGTCTTCGAGGTCGGTGATAAATCCTTCTTTCAGGAATGGCAGCGGATGCATCGCACCCAACACGGTGCTTCCCTCCTCGAGAAGACGGATACCATGTTTTTTGTCCCACAACAACGGCGGGTTATGGCCGGCATTCACGTAGACCAGCGTCTTCAAATTAATATCATAGATCGCCCCGAAGAAAGTAATGAACCGCTCTCCTTTCGCGCTTTCCAGCACCTGAAAGTTTAATGCCTCCACAATTTCAGAGAGGTTGGGCATCTGCCGCAGCAAGGTGCGCAAGGATGCCTGGAAGTTGGACATCATCAGCGCAGCTGCGATACCTTTCCCGCTCACATCCGCCACACACAAAAGGAACTGGTTCTTGTTGATGGGCACATAATCATAATAGTCACCACCCACCATGTCATGCGGAAGATAACTGGCCGCCATCTTCAGGTGCGGTGTGTTGGGCAACTTATCCGGGAACAAGAACTGCTGCACATCGCTGGCAATCTCCAGCTCCTTGCGGAACGCTTCCTGGTCCAGTTGTTTACTGGCCAATTTCTTGTTCTCGATGGCCACCACGATGATGTTGCTCAGGGCCTGAATGAACTTCACATTGTCATCATAGTCCGTGGGGCGCTTGGCCAGTTCCAAACCGCCGAGGAAAATCACGGCCAGGGTATCGCTCTGGTGCGCCACGGGTATCACCATGTCAAACTCATGGAAGTCGCAGGTGCCTTCAAACTCAGTGAGCTGATGTACCTGTTTGATCAGGTGAAACCGGTCATCGAGGGGGACTTTCAGAAAATTGACTTTGCTGCCGAAGTTGACCTTACAGTTCCACTTCTTGTCAAAGACATACAATGCCAGCTTGCGGATGTTCAGGTTGGAGCGCAGGGTGAAGTTGAAAATCTTGTACAAAGAGTCTTCCGACACATTGCTATTGATCGCCTGTGTGATCTCCAGGAGCGCGTTCAACTCGAGCTCTTTTCTTTCTAACCTGGCCTGAAGTTCAGTATGGGGCATACCGCTGATGGTAAACGGTAAAATTAGAACAAAATTATCGGGTGCAGGCCGACAGGCTTACTTAAAATTTCGGTCCTTCCAGCGGTAATGATTTCCCTGTGCCAGGATACCGATCAATAATACATAAGGCGTATACAGAATTTGCCAAAGCCCAAATGCCAACGCATCGAATGGCACCCCATAGAACCGGGTCATCCCCGCCAGCAACACACCCTCCAGAATAACTTTGATGAGCAGGAACGTGAAGATCATTCCCGGATTCATCATGAACAGGACCAGCAAGGCAAAAAAAGAAAAATGGGCTGCAGCTATAAATACCGCCAACCACTTTGCTAATGGATCCGTATTGTGTTTCCACTTTCCGGCCCAGCGCACGCGTTGTCCAATAAAGTCCTTGACGGATCCTACTGGATTTGAGGTGACGACGCCTTCAGGTGCATTGAGATAAACCACGCCCCGGCGAAAGTGCTTCATCATCTTGTGCAGCAGGAACTCATCATCCCCGGAAGGGATATCCATATTTCCTTCGTAGCCGCCTACCTCAAGAAAAGCGCTCTTCCGAAAAGCGAGATTGGCACCATTG
>DNZD01000327.1 GCA_003504855.1 Cytophagales bacterium | reverse complement strand
ATCGGAACAGACTGTTTCCAGTGGGTGGTGCGCTTTCCATCGGCGATATCGCTTTCCTCAATCAGCAGTCCGTTGGAAACCACCTGATAGTGAGCGGGTGCCGTAACGATAAACTCGCAGGTGGCTTTGTCGTAAGGATGATCTATGACTGAAAGCCAGTTTCGGCCCTTGTCCGGCCAATTGTCACTGAAAAAGGTGCGGTCACCATATTTGTTGTTCGCAATCTTGAGTCCGGTTGCGGGTGTACCCGAATAGGCAATAGTGTAGGTATGTTGCTGATTGGGTTCGGAAGTCGCAGGCAGTGTTATTTTCAATTCGTCATTTTCATGCACAAAGGATAACGCTTTACCATCAGATGTTACCTGAGTTACAGTCATGCCCTTCCCATTAAGGGCAGGCGTGGCTTTGATCAGATCGAGGCGCAGCATGTTGGTCCCTGCCTTGAGGAAGCGGACGGTAACTGAAGCCTCACATTGGATGACATCAGTCTGGTCCGATAGTCCGATACGAAACTCGTAGTGTACGATGTCGATGCCCGGATTTTTGGGATAGGTGTCGGCGTGGACAGAAGATATGGTAATGGCGGTCAATATGAGACCGAACAATGATCTGATCATGGCAGTAGAAATAAGAAGTAACTATTTTTTGAGTGGCAACGTGACTGAGGGTCGCATTTCGATGAGGCCTTTCTCACGGATCATGGCCTCTACATCTTCGATTTTGGACGGAACGAATGCACTCAGGTTCTCCACCCCATCCTCCGTAACAACGGCCACGTCTTCTATACGGATGTACAGCCGTTCTTCCGGAATCCAGATCATGGGGTCGATGGTGAACACCATACCTGCTTTCAAAGGCACGCCATGTACACGGCCCACGTCATGGACGGCCATGCCTACCGGGTGCTGAAAGTGACCGCGGAACTTCACGCCTTCATTCACGGCGTTCTGATAAGCAGGATTTGCGAATGTTTTTCCGACGAGGTATGCCTTCATGTCTGCGGCCGCCTTGTCGAGCACCTCATTGGAAGTAACACCTGGTTTCACGTAACGGAACAGCGCATCGCGATAGGCCACAATAAAATTGTACAACTCCTTTTGGGCTGAGTTGAATTTGCCATTCACTGGCCAGATGCGGGTGACGTCGCTGGTGTAGTACTTGTAGTCAGGAGCGTAATCCATCAGTACGAGGTCACCGTCTTTCAGGACATCTGTTTTGTGGAAGTAATGCCCCATAAATGCGTTGGTACCGCCACCGATGATTGATGAATACGCGTCACCTCGTGCACCCTGTAAATAGAAAATGTATTTCGCAGCAGCGTCCAGCTGATATTCATAAACACCTGGTGCGGTGGAGCGCATGGCTTCCATGATGCCGAGTCCTGCTATTTGTGTGCTCTTGCGGATCAGGTCTATTTCGGCAGTACTCTTGATCAGCCTCATGCCGTCCAGTGTGGGTGACAGGTCGCGGATTTCAAATTGCGGAAATCGCTCTTTGAGTTTTGTGATAAACGAAGCTTCCCGCGATGCTTGCCCGTCCCAGGGATCGGCTGCGGCGCGGGCCTGGCCGTAGAGTAATTCATCCCGGCTGTCGTTGCCATTTTCGGCCGGACTGAATTCGGTGTACAGTGCCGGAGCGGGAGGACGGATCAGGCCTGTCCCTACGAGGTCCGCCGAAAGGAATTCAATGCCTTTGACCTGGTCGATACCAGTTAGTTGCTTCACTACCTCTGAATCTTCAGCAGAGAGCACTTTGCCTTGACCCCGTTCGGTTCCTTCATCGCGGTGAGGCAGGTAGAGGGTGGATTGGTTGTTTTTTCCGTTGATGAGCAGGTATGCATGTGCCGATTCAATCCCTGTCAGGTAGTAGAAAGTATTCGTTTGCCTGAATACGCTGAACCCGGCGATCCCGGCTGAGCCTTGAATCAGCGCGATAGCGTTGTTGCCAATAGCTGTGACCATCCGGGCCCTGCGCTCTGCGAGTTCTGTCTTACTGAAGTCTTTTTGATACCGGTAGTTTTCCTGCGCCAGTACCTGATTTGCAAACATGAGTTTAAAGGCAATCAGTAGAACGATCTTCCGGTTCATTGTAGTTGTGATTAATGATTTGTTAGAACTGTATTATTGCGAGTCCCCAATGCCTTATCCCTATTCCCTATTCCCTTTTCCCCTAAGTCCTAAGCTCTAAGTTCTCCCCTCCTATTCCTTCGTCCATATCCGTGTATTGAGATTGAGTTCCTCAACGATGCCGGTGATCATCTGCAGAAAGTCGAAGTAACGTTCAAGTGATTTGGACTCGGTCATATCACTGAATATTCTGGGCTCGAACAGGTTTTCCCTGACTGGAATGGAGATGTACACATTGGCATTGCTGAATGACAATTGAATGTTTCCGGACCGTTGCTTGAAGTTGAGGATGCGCTCCATCAGCGCGGGTGAAAGGATGTAATTAGCTTCCACCGGATCGGTGCCGTACACGGCAAAACCTTTCTCAAAATCAACATTATCCATTTTGATCAATCCGTCACGCATGACATTCATTTTCTGGAACATCGTGCCCAGACTGCCCAAGGCTCTTTCTGCCTGGTCAGTCAGTACAACCGTCCGTCCTTTGAAGTGCTTGTTAAAATCCGCAGCGAAGAGGATTCCCCGGAAGAGTGTCCGATACTCAGTATGGTGCTTTCCATCCCGGTACGTGGTGTGCTTCTCTTCACAATGAACTTCGGAGAAGCGTATGGCGGTGCTGCCCAGGGTTCCGCTCACAAGATCTTCACAATGATAGCGGTCGCCGCCGGTGGTAAAGATCCCGCTCTGCATATATTCATCACGGGTGATCCCGGATTGTGGCTGGTACGTGAGGCTGGAATCCACGAACTTCACCATTCCTCCGATGACATCGTTTTTATAGCGGTTGCGAAGTCCCCGGCGCTTGGGCAGAAACCAGAAGAAATAGCCCAATGCACCTGCCCCGGCGCCCAACAAAATAGTGTTGAAGATACCCGAAGAGACGGATCCGCCTGTGGCAGGCTGAGGACCCTGATTGGTAATTACCTCAACGGGCACAGCCGGCTCATCCGAAACCATCGCGATGACAACCTGTACCAGGATAAGCACCACAACGGCCAGTACAAACAGGTAAATGGGTTTGATGAGTTTCTTGCGCTCGGCTTCCAATGTTTCAAGCACGGGAAGTAAGCTGGCCTTGTAGAAGGTCTGGAAGTCAGCGCTGGATTTCATATCGGCTAGTTTTGGAAGAGGTTCTTGGCGCTGATGTTCTGACGTTCTGTCTCCGGTATTTCAAATACCTGTTTGCGTTTGTGTCCGAACATAGAAGCGAAGAGATTGGAAGGAAACTTCTCAACCGCATTGTTGTACTGCGTTACCGCGGAGTTGTAGGCCCTGCGGGCAGCCGAAATTTGTTCCTCCACTTCATTCCAGCTTCGCTGTAACATGGTGAACTGTTCGCTGGCCTTGAGGTCGGGGTAGTTTTCTGATGCTACGAGAATGCTGCGCACGGCCGTGGACAATTGGTTCTCGAGTCCGACTTTTTCGTCAGATGTCGCGGTACCGGAAATGGCTTTGGTGCGAAGTTCGGTGAGTGAGGTCAGGGTGGCTGACTCGTGCTTCATATAGGCTTTCGCAGTCTCAACCAGATTTGGGATAAGGTCGTAGCGCTTTTTCAGCATGGAGTCGATGCTGCCAAAAGCAGTTTCTACTGCATTTCTCGAGCCGATGAGATTATTGTACGTTGCTACGCCAAGCACGACAACAACGCCAATGATAATGAGGAAAATCATAGTGGTTAGAGTTAGCTGTTAATATAATAAAATCCGGGAATACGGATTGCAACGGTTGTTGAAGAACAAAGGACCTGCCGGGAAAAGTGACCCGAGTCCTACTTGTTGGTCTGCTTCTTGTATTCTTCGACATTCCATTCAATGTCCCAGCGCTTGACATAGTCAGCCAATTTGCCCAGACCAACTTTCTCACGACGCTCATCCACATGGTCAGGGTCCTCGAGGGGCAACACATAAAACTTGCCGGATTTTTCGTCCCGTCCGATCTGGCTTCCATAAGTCTGCTTTCTTCCTTCCCCTAAAGCAACGCGGTCCTCAAGTAATGCCAACGCAGACCCCATTGCATCGCCGCGCTTAACGGCTTCACGCATCAAGGGCAGGTATTTCTGCTGGGAAGCAAGGTCAGAATGTTGTATCACCAAAAACAGTGCCTGGCTGGCCTGACCTCCGACCACCTTGGGTCCGACCCATCCATATTGATCCAATATGGCTTTAACTTTTTTCAGGTTCACGCTATCGATGTGCATGACCACTTTCGACAGGCTGTCAACCGGCCGGCTCTTGAATCCATATTTGTTTTGCGCCTCGATGTACGCGAAGCGCACAGATTGATCTTCTTTGAATATCTGGAGTAACTCTTTCTGTAAGGGCTTGTTATAGTTGGCCTCGATACGGTCCACCTCCCTCCTGGCAAAGGCTACCAGCTCATCCCAGTCTTTTGAATTGTGTAATGAGGTAAGGTCGGTATCTGATTGCAGGTGATCAAGGTTGGCCCATCCCTTGCTGATCGCCTGGTTCAACCAGATAAATGCCTGCTTCGAGTCGCCCGCGAGGGCGGCGGCACAACCGGCGTTGTACAAATCACCTGGATTGTCCTGCCGGACCTTGAATGCATTGCGATATCCTTTAACGGCCAGCTGGTAAGCCTGTTTTTCATAATAGCTAAATGCTTCGTCAATGATTGCCTGATACGTCTGACCAACAACTGTCTCAACGGTGAATAACAACATCAGTGTGACAATGTATCTCATAAGGAGTTTGCATCAATTACAACCTAAATAAATATCCATACCGGGTGACGTGTATGATTTGTTCTATTCAGCAATAGCCACCTTACCGGTTTGATGGCTGCCAATCGTAAGCACCACAAATGCATTGCCATTCTCATCGTGTTCTGTCCTGGTCTTGGTGCCATTCACAACCAGGTAATCATGTTGGCCAGCAATGATTGCCTTCCAATTCACAGGCTTTTGCAAATGATTGGTAAAGGTAGTGCCGGCGCCATCATGCCGCACTGAGATCTTTCCCCCCAATGCGGGGACATCATTCAACTCGGCCCAGTCGTCACGCTGAGCAAGCCGCGATTGTGTTGAAATCGTATTGGTAGATGCCATCACGTTGATACCCATCAGTCCACGGGTGATGTGCTCCATGATGGTGAAGGAGTTTTCCGGATAATCGCGACGTTTGTTGTCGGGTTGGCACAACTCTATGATCATCCGGCTGGCCAGCGATGATTCACCGTTTTCAAAGAAGATAATGGGTAGGTAAGATTTGAGTTCAACAATGATCTGTGGATATTTTTCACGATAGGTGTCGACAATTTGCCTGATGCGCGACGGATCCTGAAAGGCTCCAAAGTAAATAGGATATTGTAAAAAGGCCTGGTTATCGCCCACCATGAAGTAGTCGAAGGTGCCATCCATGTACTGCACGGACTTATACTCTTTCTTTTGCTGATCCCACCAAAAGTATTCGAGGATCTGTGCGGTACGACGGGCACGTTCTTCCATGATGAGTGCTTCGTTTTCGCGGTGCGTCAGGTTGAGTATGGCGGCATACGCACGATAGGCGGCCACCAAAGGGGCAGTCATATCGATTCCCAATTTGGTTTCACCACGCCCTCCCTCGTTGTAGGTTGGAATGCCCCGGTTGATGCCGAAGCGTTTGGACGCTTCGTTGTGAAGCTCCCGCTTGCGTCCCAACACCTGGTCGTAGCCGAGTTGCCAATGATGCACATATTCATTCATGCTCAGCGAATAGAAATTCCGAAAGGCCGGATGGTTGAGGTAGGTAACATCGCCCGTCCACTCATACAGGCGATAGGCATTGTAGACGATGTCAAAATTGGCAGGCAGGTTATACCAGAAGTCTTTGTCGCTGGTATAGTCAACCGGCGCAGGTTTGTTGTAGCGATTGATTTCCCAATACGAGCAGTAATCCCGTTGAGTGCTGATGTTCGAAGCGAATTTGATAAACATGTTGAGGTTGTGTTTCCCCAATCCGAGAATCTCTGCGCCTATAGCCTGATGTGACACATCCCGCATACAGAACGCTTCGCGGTTGGGCAAGGCCGCCTCGTACCACATGCCTACAGGGTCGCCGCTGTTGTGTGCGAAAGACAAGGCCTTATTGCGAGCCCAAACAAAAGACTCGTTTAGTTCTGTGTTGTTGCTGTGGAAGGTCTGGGCGTGTCCGGTGTATATGATTAAAATAAATCCAAGGATCAGTAATCGTTTGGTCTTCACAGGGTCAGGTTTGAACCTGAAAATAGTGAAAAACCCGGTATCACTATCTCCCGAGAAACTGATCGAGGGTGGGATGTTGTTTCGTAAGCAGCCAAATGGTATCCGAGGGAAAGTGATCACGAAGGAAAACCTGCGGATCAGCTAAAAACCAGGCGTCATTGTAACGGGGAATAAACTTTCCGGTGCTGGACTCGATGATACCGCTGGACCAGGTGGCGTCGCACAGGTACCATTGGTCGTTGAGCTGAACGGCATTCCAGGAGTGGTTGGGAATGGCGGTTCCCCGAATCCCTATGCGGGTATTGCGGCTGTATCCATCCACCACTTCGCAGGGAATGTCTGCCATGAGCGCCAATTCCCGAATCAAATAGGAATAGCCGGTGCATATGGTCTGATTGGTGCTGAGTAAGGTACGCATGAGCAATGACCGATGCTTCTTGTTCCAATACGACAAGGCACGGGGATCCTCGCGGTGACGGGAGCGTTTACTTTTTACTTTCACATACAGGTCATAGTTCGTCTCTATGTTGAGGCAAACCCACATGTAGATCGCCCTGAATTTTTCGGTCTCTGTGGTCAGGGGTGACGTGAGTTTGTCGGCCAGGGCTTTCATCTGCACCAGGGAATGATCCGGGTATAGACGGGCAATGCTGTCGGCGTGGTCAAAGGAAATGGTTATCCCCTGCCCTGCCAGGTCTCCAACTATTAGCATAAACAGGAACAAGAGATATCGCATCGCGCATGAATTAATGCCAGTTGAAAAAATCTGCTGACGTCACTCGCGCAACGCCAGCAGATGACCAAACAACCAACCCGCTATTTAAATGCATCCCGAAGTTTCCGGAAGAGTCCGACATTGCTTTTATGGACGGATGTCATTCTGGGTTCGCCGATGACGACGAGTTCAGAAATCATATTGAGGTCCACCCCCATGTCGATCACGGTGCCTTGCTGGTAGTCGGCAGGAACTACATATTCTTTGCGTTCCATGCCGACAAAGCTGAAGATGAGTACTTCGCCCGCGGCCAGCGGCTTCGGATAGGTAAACCGACCATTGGGATCGGTAACCGCGCCTTCATTCAGGCTGCCTTTGCGCCAGACGTTCACATTGGGCAAAGGTTTTCCATCGTCAGATTTAACCAGTCCGGTAACTGTTACCCGGGTTGGCTCAGCATGTTGGGCATACGCGCCGCTGGCCAGCAACACAAACAGTGCCATCAGGCCGATCCGCGACAGGTTGTGGATGGAGATTGTAATCATCGTTTTCATAGGCTTTTGTATTTAGGTTTTCTGTGAGATGCAGGTTATGGGCTATTTCCATATAGATGGTGCCATATTTTCTGCGAGCCCTTCTTCATCGCATGATCATGCTATCCCGGGTGATGAAATCGCATACTTTGGTGATTGAAGACCGGCAGGCTATTCTGGAAGTTTGTTTAAACCCAACCAAACTCACCATGAAAAGAACACTGCTCCTTGGCTTTCTCCTGTTTTGTCAGTTGGCTGTAGCCCAGAAAATCACTGATGAGGAAAGGGAGAAACTTAATCCATACCACTATCAGACTAAGGCTATTCTGACGACGACCCCCGGATACATGGAAATGGGGGGTGGCAATTTTAACTACGGATACGGTCTCAATCTTGATGGATTTGTCGGGAAGTACGCTTCATTTACCGCGGGTATGACTACGGCGGGTTACGGTGATTCCAAGTACACCAATGGAAATGATCCCTTCATGTCTGATTCATACCAGGGTATGAAGCGTTCGGGATCCACCTATGCCAACTTCAATCTTCATATCCTTGACAAGATCGGAATGGGCCGAATCAGGGTGGAAAAATTCCGGGGACAGACCATATCCGGCAACGAACAGACAACCTACTATGATGTCTACAAGAAGCGTGGACCGGTACGGAAGATCATTGCGTTGCGTGGTGGGTTCTATTCATGGAATACGACAATTACCCCTGAGACGTCCGACAAGTGGTTGATGGTGAAAACGGGTACCACCACCCAACTTCCGGTCACGGACCGCATGTTCACTAACCTGAAAACCAGTGATCTTTCTTTCGGAATTTCATTTGGCAAGTTTGTGGAACGCACCAACATGGGCGGTGGTGGAGTTATCAGCTATTTCCGGAATTTTTACGTTGATGTATTGGTCAACTCTTCGGTATCCATGGACAACTATGTTGACAAATTAAAAGCCACGTACATACCACAAATCGGTCAGGGTACGCTCACCAAGTCCTCGATGGGATGGCGTGCGGGATGGAAAATGATTGGCCTGGGTCGGAAATACTGGGTTGGCGGCTATTATTTCGAATTTGGTCAGCGACCCGGCTTGCAGGATCGCAGTGCCTATTTGCAGATGGGTTTGATTCTCGGCACCAAGTATCCGTTTATTCCCATGCAGTAACCTTCAGGAGTGTGGATAGATTTTGTTGATGGCCTCGATGCGGCTCTGTACTTCCAATTTCCGGTAAATGTTCCGGATGTGTGATCGGATCGTATTGATGGAAATAAACAACTTATCGGAAATCTCTTTGTAGCGGTAACCATCAGCCAGCAGGCGCAGCAGTTCCTGCTCGCGCGACGTGAGCAGTTTGATGGCTTCATTGGGAACAACCGACGACTGTTGGAATGAGTTGATCACCATCCTCGCGATGGGTGCACTCATGGGTGAACCCCCGGCATGGATCTCCCGGATGGCTTCCTGGATTTTGTGCGGTGGCAAATTCTTTAAAATGTATCCGGAGGCGCC
>DNZD01000150.1 GCA_003504855.1 Cytophagales bacterium | reverse complement strand
GTTTCAAAACAAAACATACGACAGCCTCGCTTTCGACCGGGATTACAAATCTTACTTCCCGCTGGCGGTGATGAAGTGGTCGGGTTCAGGTTGGATTCCTGTAATTGTTCATGACCTGCAGGTCGGTGACCAGATCCGAATCCGTAACCTGGAGATCATTCCGGCCGACAGCACTATGCTTTCTGAAAAAGCTTTTATCGATTATAGCTTTGTTACAGGTGAGTCAAAACCCGTTCAGGTGAAATTGGGTGATACCGTATATGCCGGTGGCCGCCTGGTGGGGCAACCCATCGAATTGTCGGTGGCGAAGATCACTTCACAAAGTCACCTCACACGACTTTGGAACAATCAGATCTTTCAGAAGCCGGAAGAAAGTCATTATAAGAAAATCATTGACCGGGCAGCCCGTCGGTTCACCTGGGTGGTGATGGGCGTAGCCGTTGTTACTGCTGTTGTATGGTATTACCTGGATCCTTCGCAGATGTGGCTGGTGCTTACAGCCGTGTTGATGGTGGCCTGCCCATGCGCACTGGCACTTGCAGCCCCGTTTACCTACGGGAATATGTTGCGCGTTTTTGGCCGACATGGATTTTACCTCAAGAATGCCGACGTGATTGAGCGCCTCGCCAGTGTAGATGGCGTAGTGTTTGACAAAACAGGAACCATAACCCATGGCGCTGCTGATGTTGTTTTTTCTGCAACCATGAGTGATGAGCAGCAAAGTTGGATCAAGACACTGACTGCTTCATCAACCCATCCGCTCAGCAATCTGGTGGCGGGTTCTTTGCGGCAGGTGAGTGCGGTGCCCGTTACAGGATTCAAGGAACGCCCCGGCAAAGGAATCGAAGGAACTTTCGGTGATGTGGTCGTTAAAGTGGGTTCGGCCGCATTTACCGGATTTGATGGGCCGGTAGAAGACCTGGCATCAAAAGTATTCGTGAGCTGCAACGACAAAGTAATCGGTTACTTCCGGATAGAGACAGCTTTGCGGCCTGAGATAAAGGGGCTGGTGCAGCGTTTGAAGGAAAAATGCCTGGCCCTGTTGTCCGGTGATCATACCGGCGACCGGGAGCGCATGCAAAAACTTTTCCCGTCCAGTGTCGAGTTGCGTTTTGATCAAAGTCCGCACGACAAATTGGATTATATCTCCGGCCTTCAGCGGGAGGGACGCAAGCTGATGATGATTGGCGACGGCCTCAACGATTCAGGTGCCCTTAAACAAAGCGATGTAGGCGTGGCTGTCACCGACGACACCGGCGTGTTTACCCCCGCTTGCGATGGTATCCTGTTGGGCAGTAAACTTGGTCAACTGGATCAATTCCTGCGCCTGGGTGTGTCGGCCACTACGATCCTTAAGATTGCCTTCGGTATATCATTCTTCTATAATATCATTGCTCTTAGTTTCGCGGTAAGCGGACACCTGACGCCCCTGGTAGCTGCCATCCTCATGCCGATCAGCAGCGTGAGTGTGGTGGGATTCAGTACGATTGCCGTAAATTGGGTAGCCAAACGAACTTTAACCAACCCTGTATGATCATCATCGTTCTTTTGATTGCGATCTCCCTCACCATCGCATTGATCTTCCTGGGTGCTTTTATCTGGAGTCTCCGCAGCGGACAGTACAATGACCTCTATGGTCCCAGTGTAAGGATGTTGTTTGAGGATAAGAAGAAGAAGGAGTGAATGAGGAGTAAGTGGTAAGTAGTAGGTAGTAAAAGGTACGGTGAAGTGAAGGGGCTACTTTGCAGCTAACCGTCATAGCGGACAACTTACTCTTCGACCCCGATGCTGTGTAGCGGAATCGGGATCCCCCTGAAGTGAAATCAGCCGATACTTGATTTGTATTGATTAATCCCTGAAGTACTTCAATTCGAATACGGCTTCATGTGATTACAGTCATACCTTCTTGCCTGCTGTATCCTGAAGTTGCCGACTCGTTCTGTTATGAAAAGATTCGGCATTCCATCTTACCTGCTGGACTACAATTCGGCCTGGAATCCGCTGTTGCCGGTGGGGCTGGGTATCCAGAAGGTTTGCAAAAACGAAATAAATGGTATTTTTCGTGACCCTTTGTACCCACCCGGAGGGCGTGGAAAGAAAGCCATGATCGATGTAAAAGTTTTGGAAAAATATGGCGCACGCCGCCTGGAACTGAAAAAGGATGAATTCATCTTTTATGAAGGCGATGATGCGCTTTACTATTTCCAGGTGCTGACCGGTTCGGTGAAAATGGTGACTAACTCTTCGCAGGGTCAGGAGTTCATTCAGGGCATCTTCGGTGCAAACACCAGTTTTGGTGAGCCTCCTTTGTTTTCCGGATTCAAATATCCCAGCGGTGCTGTAGCGCTGGAACCTACCGTGCTCATGCGGCTGCCCAAAGAGAAATTCTTCCAGTTATTAAAAGAGAATTTTGAGATTCACCTCAAACTGGATCAGGTGCTGTGTCAGCGCCTTAAGTATAAATCGCTGGTGTTGTCGGAAATTTCCTTTTCGGATCCGGAGCACCGCATCATGACTTTGCTGAACTACCTCAAGCAGGAGGGGGCCAACGCCAGTAAATCTGAAAAATATCAGGTGCCATTTACCCGTCAGCAAATTGCCGATATGACGGGATTAAGGGTTGAAACCGTCATTCGGGCGGTAAAAAAGCTTGAAGACGAAAACAAACTGAAAATCGTAGGCCACAAGATTCAGTTGTAGGGTTATTTATACTCTGCCAGCGGACATTTTCCCCTCCGCCATTCACCTAACTTCTCGCACTTTCTATGATTCGGGTCATACACCCCTGCTGACCCGCGCCCATATCTTGCCATCAATTCAAACAATTATGAACCGAATATGCTATGCCTTTATTGCCGCAGCAATCATGTATTCCTGCGCCCCGGACAAACCGAAAAATACCGAGAATATCCCGCCACAGACGCAGTCCGCACCTGAAGCGGTAATTACAGACCCCACCAAAGGCATTGGTGCGGTGAAATCGGTGACCCTTCATACGCCGCTCGAACAGGATCGGGTGGGACGGGGTCTAGCCATTTATGAGATGAAATGTTCAGCATGCCATAAACTGGATGACAAGCGATTTGTCGGACCTGGCTGGAAGGATGTGACCAAACGTCGTCAACCGGAATGGATCATGAACATGGTCACCAACGTGGAGGTCATGCTCGACAAAGATCCGGACGCTCAAAAGCTACTTGAGTTGTGCCTTACCCGGATGCCTAATCAGAACGTGTCCATCGGCGATGCCCGTGACATTCTTGAGTTCATGCGCAAGAACGATGGCGAAAAATAACTTACCAACCTTATCCATACCCACATGAAAAAACTAATTCAATCGGTGGTGCTCCTGATGGCAGTGGCCACTGTGTTTAACGCCTGTAAACCCAAGGGGCCACAGGGTGCCATCACTGGCGATGCAGCGGCCAAGGTGTATGTTGCACCTGGTCAGTATGATGAATTTTATAACATTGTATCCGGTGGATTCAATGGGCAAATGAGCATTTATGGTTTGCCATCCGGTAGGTTGTTTCGTATTGTGCCCGTCTTCTCCCAGTTTCCGGAGAATGGATACGGATACAGCGAAGAATCCAAGCCCATGCTGAACACCTCTCACGGCTATGTTCCCTGGGATGATCTCCACCACATTGCCCTGTCGGTAACCAAAGGAGAGCATGACGGCCGCTGGGCTTTTGGCAATGCCAACAACACCCCCCGGGTGGCGAGGATAAGTCTCAAGACGTTTAAGACGGAGGAGATTCTCGAACTCCCCAACAGTGGCGGGAATCACTCATCCCCATTTATTACGGAGAACAGCGAATACATTGTTGCCGGAACCCGTTTCAGTGTTCCTGTTGGCGACAACCGCGATGTGCCCATCAGTACCTACAAGGAGAATTTCAAGGGGACGATCAGCTTTATTAAAGTCGATCCCACCACCGGTCGGATGAACATTGGTTTTCAGCTAAAGACTCCGGGTATTGACTTTGACCTGGCCCGTGCCGGCAAAGGTCCGTCCCATGGATGGTTCTTTTTCTCATGCTACAACACCGAACAGGCTTACACCCTGCTGGAGGTAAATGCCACGCAGAAGGACAAGGACTTTATCATGGCAGTGAACTGGAAGAAAGCGGAGGAATACATTGCTGCCGGTAAAGGCGTGATGGTAAAGGCGCGCTATGCTCATAACGTGCTGGACGAGACCTCACAGATGGCCACTTCCGAAATGATGTCGGAGGTACTGCAACTCGATCCATTGGTGTTGAAGGATATCATTTACTTCATCCCTTGCCCTAAATCACCGCATGGCTGTGATACGGATCCTACCGGTGAATATATTGTTGCTTCGGGTAAACTGGCTGCCCTGATCCCGGTATTCTCTTTCTCCAAGATTCAAGCCGCCATTGCTGCTAAAGATTTTGAAGGTGAGTACGCTGGTATTCCGGTGATCAAATACGAGTCTGCCTTGCATGGTGAAGTGAAGAAACCCGGACTCGGCCCGTTGCATACGGAATTTGATGCCAAGGGAAATGCGTATACATCATTCTTTGTTTCTTCGGAGATCGTGAAATGGAATGTGAAGACCCTCGAGGTATTGGACCGTGTTCCCACGTACTACTCCATCGGTCACCTGTGCGTACCCGGCGGCCCTACAGCCAAACCTCACGGCAAGTATGTTATCGCTTATAACAAGATCACCAAGGATCGTTACTTACCCACCGGACCCGAGCTTACACAATCTGCTCAGTTGTATGACATCTCCGGCGACAAGATGCAGTTGTTACTTGATTTCCCGACGGTAGGTGAGCCGCACTATGCAGAAGCCATTCCGGCAAGCCTGATTTCTCCCAATTCAACCAAGTTCTATAAGATTGAAGACAATAAACATGCTTATGCAGCGCATGGAGAAAAGGAAACAAAGGTGGAGCGCAAGGGAAAAGAGGTGCACGTATATATGACCGCCATTCGCTCGCACCTGACGCCAGACAATATCGAAGGGGTTAAACTGGGTGATGTGGTTTACTTCCACGTGACCAACCTCGAGCAGGATTGGGATGTTCCCCACGGCTTTGCCATCAAGGGAGCCGCCAATGCTGAAATCCTCGTTATGCCGGGAGAGACGCAAACATTGAAATGGGTGCCCGATGAAGTGGGTGTGTCCCCATTCTATTGCACCGACTTTTGTTCGGCGCTGCACCAGGAGATGCAAGGGTATGTAAGGGTTTCACCGGCCAACAGCAACGTACCGCTGTCTTTCTCCACCGGTAAAACCGAATAGCACTTTTTAAACGATCGTTGTCCGGTTTACAGGAATACTTGCGATTACGATCACGGGCGCTCTTTCGGGGGCGCCCTTTCTCCCAACGAACATGAAACGCCTACGACCGCTAACCCGAATTGTTCTGCTAATCTCCTCACTGTCCCTGGTAACGGCCTACTTCGTTCCCCTGTGGCAAATTCTTATGTGGGCGCCGCAGTACCCGGAAGGACTTGAAATGAAAATCTGGATCAATACCCTCAGTGGTGATGTAAAGATCATCAGCGCACTGAATCACTACATCGGCATGCGCATTATTGAGCCGAGTATGTTTCCGGAATTCAATTATATGATTTATATCGTAGGAGCCATCATAGGCATTGGCCTGCTCGCTGCGCTCTGGAACCGGTTGGCAGGGTTGATCATTTTCTTTGTTACGATCGTTGCCGCCGGTATCGGTGCCCTTGTCGACTTTTGGCTCTGGGGATACGACTACGGCCATAACCTCAATCCGGATGCGGCCATTAAGATCGAAGGAATGTCTTACCAACCGCCGCTCATCGGCACCAAAGTGTTGCTGAATTTTACGGCCTTCTCCGGACCTGATATCGGAGGATGGGTGTTTATGGGTGTTGCGTTGTTGATGGCGATATTGCTCTACCTGGAATTCAAAGCCAGTAAAAGGAAATTATTATGAACCGCATGTTCCTGATGGTCTGTTTATTCATTGGCGTCACCATCATGCAGGGCTGTAGCACGGAACCAGCGCCCATCGTCTTCGGAACGGATGTGTGCAGTTTTTGTAAGATGACCCTGGTGGACCAGAAATTTGGTGCCGAACTGGTGACCACGAAAGGCAAGGTGTACAAGTTTGATGATGCCAACTGCTTCATGAACTTTTACCATGCGGATTATGAATCACCAGAGCAGTATGCCCACGTTTTGGTGGTGGATTATGCCACTCCGGGTAAATTGATTCCCGCCAGGGAGGCATACTATGTAAAGTCGTCGGAGATCAGAAGTCCCATGGACGGCCAGGTTGCAGGATTTGCGGATAAGGGGGTGATGGAAAAATTTAAGAGGGAATGGAAAGGAATTTACCTTTCGTGGGGAGAGTTTGTAACCGAATACAAATAGTTGTCCTGTGGGCCGCGTTGACCTGGGCGTCAACGGCTGTTGCAGGGCAATGGATTGTATCGCCTCATGGCACGATCACTGTGCAACAGGCACTTGACAGGGCCTATCCGGGTGATACGATTCTGATCAAGCCTGGCGTATATCATTCAGGTAATGTGGTCGTCAGGATTCCCATCACCTTATTGGGCGAGGGCTATCCGGTATTTGACGGGGATGGTAAGTTTGAGATTTTCACGATCGGTGCCCCCAATGTTACCATTCAGGGACTCCGGATCATTCATTCTGGTCATGGAAGTATTGAAGATGTCGCGGGCATCAAAGCCATCCAGTCGCGTAACATCAAGGTAATCGACAACCAGTTTGACCATACCTTTTTCGGCGTCTACCTCGCCAACTGCAGGAATGCCCTGGTGAAAGGCAATGTGCTTTCATCCGATCCGTCGGCTCCCGAAATCGGCAATGGCATTCATGCCTGGAAGTGCGACTCCATTCATATCCAAAGCAATACCGTTCATGGCCATCGCGATGGCATCTATTTTGAGTTCGTAACCAATTCCCTGATCGAGGGGAATATGAGTTATAATAACATGCGCTATGGGCTTCACTTTATGTTCTCTCATCATGATACATATATTAGTAATACATTCCGTGACAACGGGGCCGGAGTGGCGGTGATGTACACGCAGGGCGTCACCATGATCAATAACCGCTTTCTGGATAACCGCGGATCTTCATCCTATGGGCTGCTGTTAAAAGA
>DNZD01000092.1:3700-12735 GCA_003504855.1 Cytophagales bacterium | reverse complement strand
GGGTGGTGACGGAAGATACGAATCTGCAACCCCGGGTCCTGTCCGGCCACACAGCGCATATTGAACAGATCGTATTTAACCATGGGGGAACATTCATGGCAAGTACCAGCCGGGATGGAACTATCCGCCTCTGGAACTGGGCAAAACCACAAGACCCTCCCATCGTGTTGCATGATGAAGGACTTGATGACTGGGTGTGGTCGGCGACCTTTACGCCGGATGATGAGCAACTGATGATGGGTGTACATAGTGCTTTGGGCAAGTCGAGCAAGGTGGGCGAAGAGGCTAAGTCCAATGAAACCATCCACGTTTGGCCCACCAAGATTGAAGCGATGTCTTCGCAGCTCTGTACGTACATCAAGCGGAATATGACCAAAGACGAATGGGATACGTATGCCAGTGGCCTCAAGTACGAAAGAACCTGCGAAAACTATCCGGCTAATAACAAATGATTTCTATGAAGCGACTTTATTTCCTGGTAATTATCTCGGTGTTTTCGGTTCAGGCACTTGCGCAACAAAGCAACTGCACGCAGATCCTTCGCCTGGTGCGCTCAACGTATGAGTCCGGGCGATTGCATGAAATCGAAAACATGGTTAAGCCCTGTCTGGACAGCCCAAAGGGATTTACAGATGAGGAACGTCGGGATATCTATCGGTACCTTACCCTTACCCATATTTACCTGGAAGAACCAGAGAAGGCAGATGAAGCCATGCTGAAGCTGCTTTCAACCGACCATTTCTTTCAGGTGAACAAGACACTCGACCCTGCAGAGTTCATTGCCTTGTATAATAAATTCAGGACTGAGCCTGTTTTTCATGGCAGTCTTAAATTTGGAATCAATGCAAGTCAGCCAACCGTACAGCATTACTACAACATTGGTAGTGCAGGTGCCGGACTGGGTAAATTTGGCCTTTCACCAACCTTTCAGGCTATTCTTGGATTTGAAAAAGACATCTCCATGACCCGGATTACCATTGCCCCTGAGTTAGGCTTTGTGAATAGAAAATATACTTACAACAATCCTTCAGTGGCATTATCCGATGCAACAGGTACACCGGTTAGCTCACTGGATTACATTCAATCGCAATCTTTTCTAGATCTGAATGGAATTGTACACTACAAATTCACAAACACCATTCAATTGCAAACTTATGCCGGTGGAGGCCCTGGACTGAGCTATTTACTAAGTTCCTCTAACCAGGCTACCACCAAATTAGGAAATGACTTCACGATTGCGCCACCTGCAGAAAATGATAAAACTTCATTCAATGCGCTTACCTATTCCCTGGTGGCTGTCGCAGGAGGTCGGTTCAAGTTCGGTGATATCTACGTAATGGGTGAAGTTCGATATCAATATGGTCTTTCCAATATGGTAAACCCGGACAAACGCACCTGGCCTAACCTGGCATTTAACAATCAAATTCAACACAACGATTATCGACTCAGCACCATCATGGTGAATGTTGGTGTGGTCGTTCCGTATTTCAATCCCAAGAAATTGATCAAGTAAGATGAGAACAATTCTACTTGCCTTATTGGCGCTCAGTGTAGCCGGCTGTCTTAGTGAGAAGGGCACTAATCCCGGATCTACCCCTACATTCATCCGGTACTATAATGGAGGCAATAACGACGATGCAGTTGCTATTGAAGAAACGGCTGATAAGGGATTCATCATACTCGTATCAACCAAAATTCAAAAGGCAGAGGCTGATATTCCGGTTTATAAAATCAAATTGATCCGTACCGATCAGAATGGAAACCCGATCTGGACGCGGATTTACCCGGACATTTCAGATAAAGTCAATAATTACAGTGCATCCAACCTCCAAATTCTTTCCAATGGAGGTTACGTCGTGGTAGGGAATGATATTCAGAGTGATGGAACAAATAAGGTCCTGCTTATGACCGTTGAGGATTCCAAGGGTGATGCCGTCAAAATTCAAATGGCAACTACCAAACCTTCGGAAGAGGGCCGTGCTGTCGCGGTCAATGCCAAAGGAAACTTTCTGGTATTAAGTACCTCGGGCTCATCTGTAATGTCGCTTTCAGAAATAAGTAAGGACTCCCTCAAGAACAATGCAAAGGTTCATTCCAATTGGACGGTCCCCTATTCAGCAGGCGCTACTACCCTGGCAAACCGCCTGTTTGTGGATGAAGTTGGAAAAGTAGTTTGGTCCGGCGTGGCAACCAAGAACGGACTCACCGGCATTCGCCTCGTTAAGACAACGCAGGATAGTGAGTTTACTGACTTTGATCTTTTGATCAGCATACCTACCATCAATGAAATCGGCACTGATATTTGCCGTTATGGCTTTGGTTATGCAGTTACAGGTTCTACTAACCAGAAAGCAGGTCAAACGGCGGCCGGATCAGATACTGATATTCTATTCAAGAGACTCGCCAGTGATGGAACTGTGCTGAGCACCCAATCTTTTCCATTCGATACCTCTGGGTCAGATAACCAAAACGATACCGGGAATTCAATTTCGTCAACCCAGGATGGCGGTTTGATTATTCTTTCTTCGGTTAACTCTGCCGCCATTGGGGGTAAAGGGGACACCGATTATTACCTGATCAAAGTGGATGCATTTGGACAAAAGACCTGGTTCAGCACTTTTGGAAGTATCTATAAGGACAATGGTGTTGCCGTCCGTCAAACCAGCGATGGTGGATATGTGGTGCTCGGAACCACAACCCAGGGAGGTCTTAAACTCGTAGCATTGATTAAGACCAATAGCGTTGGGAAGATCCTTTAGTCACTTTGTATTTGAACTTTATTGCACAGCCTATTTGATATTTTTTTAAGTCGCAGCCGATATGAGAACCACTCCCTCCAATTCTTCAGGAAAAAAGTCGATCACTATGAATAGCCGAGCCACGTTAGTTCGGATGATATTATTGATCGCAGCCGGTTGGCTGTTAGGGATTTCCGCTTTTGGCCAAACCCAAACTTTTACTTCCTCCGGAACATTCAACGTCCCCGCTGGGGTCAACAAGGTTACCGTTGAAGCATGGGGCGGTGGAGGTGCCGGTGGTGGCGTCAATGCAAGCAATACGCAAAACCGAGGCGGAGGTGGTGGTGCCGGCGGTAGTTACACCAAGACAACCAATGTTACAGTTACCCCTCTTGGAACTGTAACAGTGACCATAGGTGCAGGCGGTGTTGGTGCCACTGCGGCCAATGGCGGTGCCGGAGGTACAACCACTTTTGGCTCAGGCTCACCAGTAACTGCAATTGGTGGCTCAGGGGGTACACTCGGTCAAAATACAGCCTCCTCAGGTGCTGGCGCCGGAATAACAACAGGAACAAACTTCAATGGCGGCGCAGGTGGTACAGCACCTGGTGATGCCACAAACGCAACAGCTGGTGGCGGCGGTGGTGGTGGAGCCGGTTCAACGGGCAGTGGTAGCGCTGGAAGTGGATCATCAGCGGGAGCAGGTGGCTCTGGTGGTGGTGGAGCAGGCGCGGCTGGCGTTGCGACAAGTGGCAATGGTGCCTCCGCAGTTGCACTTTCCGGCGGTGGAGCTGGTGCTTTTGACCTGAACACAAATACCGATCGTAAAGGCGGTGATGGATTCCGGGGCCAGGTAATTGTTACCTGGTCGCAACCAACACCAGCCATTACGGTATTTGGCCCATCCCCTACCACAGGAAATCCGGTATTCAAAGTTGTATTTTCCACACCTATCAATACAGGCTCATTCACTGGAGCGGATGTAACGCTCTCCGGCACCGCCACAGGTACTTTGGCAGCAGCCATTGCCGAAATTGCGCCCAACGATGGAACGACCTTCACCATTACCGTGTCAGGTATGACAGCCACCGGAACTGTAGTTGCAGATATTGCGGCCGGCAAACTCCAGGATACCAACGGCAACGATAACCTCGTAAGCAATGCCGGGACTACGATAAACTATACACATGATACTACCGGACCAACCGTAGCCATCACGGCACAAAGTACCAGCCCGACAAACACCAGCCCTGTTTTTAAAGTCGTTTTCAACGAACCAATTCTTGTTGGATCATTCATCGGTACTGATGTAACCCTCACAGGAACAGCTGGGGCCACCACGGCCACTATCGCACAAATTGCGCCCAATGATGGCACAACATTTACCATAACGGCTACAGGCATGACTGGAGTCGGAACAGTTATCGCAGAAATAGCAGCGAGTAAGGTCACTGACATCGCCGCAACTCCTAATCAGAATTCTGCAAGTAACCTCGGTACTTCCATCACCTTCGATAATGTTGGTCCCAATGTAACAGTTGATCAGGCTGTTGCGCAAGCTGACCCAACCACAGGTACAACCATAAATTTTACTGCAGTATTTTCCGAGGCCATTAATCCAGCAACCTTCACAGCTGGTGATATTACCAATTCAGGAACAGCAGGTGGTGCAACCATTGGAACACCGACGACGGCTGACAATATTACCTGGAACATTCCGGTAACGGGTCTTTCCAGTGACGGAACTGTTATTCTCACCATAGCAGCAGCCAAAGTTCAGGACCCGGCTGGCAATGATAACACCGCATCTACGTTCACCGATAAGACCGTTACATTTGATATAGCACCTACCGTTACGGTTAATCAAGCTGTTGCTCAGTCCGACCCTACGAATGGAGCAACAATCAATTTCACCGCCGTATTCAGCAAGGCCATTGCACCCGCTTCATTCGTGGCCGCAGATGTTACCGTGGGCGGTACGGCAACCGGCTCTACGGCAGGCACACCTACCACATCAGACAATATCACCTGGAACATCCCGATTACCGGCATGTCAGCCACAGGTACAGTGATTGTTTCACTGGCCGCCAACAAAGTATTGGACCCAGCCGGAATTGGAAACATAGCGTCTACCTCAACAGATAACTCGGTCACCTATGATATCACCGGACCTGACGTGACGATTAATCAGGCAGTCGCTCAAAGTGATCCGACCAATGTCAGCCCCATTAACTTTACGGCTGTCTTTACTGAGGCAATTAATCCAGCAACCTTTACTGCTGCAGACATAACCGTGGGTGGAACTTCTGCAAGTGCCTCAGCGGGCTCACCTACGACCTCTGATAACATTACCTGGAATATTCCGGTTACGGCAACCGCAGACGGTACTGTTATCGTCTCCCTGGCGGCCGCTAAAGTAACCGATGTAGTTGGTAACAATAATACCGCCTCAACATCTACTGACAACTCGGTGTTATACGATACCCCGCTTACGGTAACCTTGAATCAGGCAGTTGCTCAGGCAGATCCAACCAACGCAGCTACCATCAATTTTACTGCAGTATTTAACAAAGCAATAACGCCAGCATCATTTATAGCCGGGGACGTTACCATTACTGGTACGGCCACCGGCGCTGTTGCCGGAACCCCGACCACCGCTGATAATATCACCTGGAATATTCCGGTTACAGGTATGTCTGCGGCAGGAACTGTAATCGCAGCCCTCGGAGCTGGTGTTGTGACCGATCCTGCAGGATTCTCCAACCAGGCATCCACCTTTACGGACAAAACCGTGACCTACGATAATGTACCGCCTTCGGTAACCATCAATCAGGCAGTCGCACAACTCGACCCTACGAATGGCGCAACGATCAACTTTACTGTAGTGTTCAGCGAGGCTATCAACCCCGCAACCTTCACAGCTGGAGACATTTCCATTAGTGGCACTGCTATAGGAGCAATTGCTGGAACCCCAACTACAGCTGACAACATTACCTGGAATGTGCCAGTGACCGGCATGACGACGGATGGCACTGTGATTGCTGCTATTGCTGCGGCGGCGGTTACGGATGTGGCAGGTAATAACAATACGGTGTCGACATCAACGGACAATACGGTTACGTACGACACGACTCCACCGTCGGTAACGGTAAACCAGGCGGTTGCCCAAGCCGATCCGACCAACGTTACCACAGTGAACTTCACCGTGGTATTCAGTGAGGCCATCAAACCATCTACATTTATTGCCGGTGACCTTACAAAAACCGGTACAGCAACTGGTGGTGTTGTGGGTACTCCAACTACCTCCGATAACATCACCTGGAACGTAGCCGTTACCGGCCTTACCGGATCAGGAACAGTCATACTTTCACTCGGTGCCAACAAGATCACTGACCCTGCAGGCAACAACAATACGGCCTCGACTTCCACAGACAATACGGTAACGTTTGATAATGTCCCTCCTACCGTTACGGTCAATCAGGCGGTGGCACAGGCAGATCCAACTAATGCATCACCCATAAATTTCACGGCCGTTTTCAGCGAAGCAATCAACCCAGCTACTTTTACTGCCGGTGACGTGACGTTGACAGGCACCGCTGCCGGATCAGCTGTCGGCGCACCAACCACTTCTGACAACATAACCTGGAATATCCCGGTTACAGGGATGTCCTCTACAGGAACGGTGATCGTTTCACTGGGCGCCAACAAGGTGACGGATCTGGCAGGAAACAACAACACGGGTTCTACCTTTACGGATCAGACCGTAACTTATGATATTACTCCGCCCGCAGTTACTTCCATTGTTATCGGACCAGCGGCTCCCCTAACCGGCATTGGAACAACGAATGGCACCAGTACATCCACTGTGCCTTTCCAAGTAACTTTTTCTGAATCGGTGTCAGGCTTAGACCCGTCAGACTTTATTCTTTCTAACACGGGAACTGTGGTAGGAACAATAGCCTCAGTCACTGGCGGACCATCTGTGTATACGGTAACTGTTAATGCAATTTCAGGTAATGGAACGATGCGACTCGATTTCGTTAGCAATGGCAGTGTAATCGATGTCGCAACCAACCCTACCAATACCTCCTTTAACGCAGGTGGTGCTGGAGCTACCTACTCGATTGTATTGCCGGAACCCACTTCACATGTTACCGGGCTTACAGCCGTACCTGGCGCAGACAATTTCTCGATTAAGTTGACCTGGGTTGGCAGCGCTGCCGGCGCCAATCGTTATCTGATCCGTGCCAAGGGTCAGTTAGACGACGATTCAAATGGAACTTATGTAACAGTCACTGACGGAACAGTTGTTTCGAATGACCTTATTTTCGGAGACGGTAACGGTGATGTTAACCTCTCATCTGCATTTTTCACATTCACATTCAACACATTGCTGTCCGGTAAGACTTATGATTTTGAGGTTATTCCGGCTGCCCTCTCCCCGCTCAACTCCGCGGATAACATTGATTATCTGATTGACGGTTCGCAACCTTCAGTTACAGCAACTACCACAACCGCATCAACAGGAACGCTGGTGGCCGGTACAGCCACACCCCCGACAACGATATCTTCGCTGACCACCTCATTTGGCGTACCTTATAACTTTTCCTTTATACTCAAGGATGACGGACTCTCTCCGGCATTGGATAATGCCAGGACCCGATTCTCTCAAATTGTGATCACAGCAGGTGGAAGTAACACCGTGACCAATTGGAGCGATGTGATCGCAGAAGCTCAGTTGACCGACATTACGGAAAACAATGCAAGTCCGATTCTCACTACAAATATTGGAGTAAATACAATTACATTCTCAAGCATCGCCAATGGTTCCAATGCCATCGGTGCTTTGGATGACAATGAACAAAAAGAATACCGCTTGCGGATTCGACTCAAGAATCCGCTCACCGGAGGAGCGTATCAGATAATCGACAACCAGGCATTTGATTTTCAGATCAAGACGGCGGATATCACCTCTCTGGTTGGCCTGTCCCAGTTCTCCCAGATTGCTGCGGGACAGACCGTAGCAAGTGGTGCCGGGGTTAACACGGTTGATGTTTCAGCAACACAAATCACTTTCAATCCTGCCTTTGGCGGAGTTCAACCCCCTGCCGCTGCATTGGTGCTGACGAACCTGAGTACCACCCCCGTGGCCCGGGCAGTAGACGCCAATGGCAATACAGACAAGAACTTTGCTGCCACACTCAACATCACCACCCCCGGCTCACTGGGACTTTCTCAAGTCACAATCCCCAGCGATGCCCTTGCTCCCAACGCCGGAGTGTATACTTTCCCTGCTACTTTCCAATACCAAAATTCCAATGGTGTAGCCAACAACGGAACTTTAACATTGACCAATGGAATCACAGGTACCAGCAACAACGTTACTGTTACTTTCAGCAATAGCACTACCTTGGTTGCAGGAGCCAATCCCGAACCAGTTAAGTACTCATCATTATTGACAAGCCTCATCGGGTTTAACGTTGTCAACAACATGGTTTTTGATTTCAACGTGACGGATGATAACGGTGCGGGCGGCGATGGTGCCCCCACCAGAATATCGGGCGTTGTTGTCACACAAGGCACTGGCAATGATATTGTAGATTGGACGCAAGCCATTAATGATGCTTTGATCTATGACGGTTCAACCACCTTCTTCGGTACGGTAAACCCGACCAACATTACCTTCACCGGACTTCCCAATCTGTCACCGGGAAATTTTGGTTATGTGGCAGATAATGGCACCCGCAATTTCAGGGTATATATCCGCCTTAAACCTTCTCTCGGCGGATCACTACCTGCCACCATCGATAACTTGAACCTGGTCTACGAGGTCCTTGCCAGCAACTTTACCCTTGACCCGGTCAGCAGCGGAATCGCCCCCGGTGAAAATGAAAATTCAGGATCTACCAACAACGCAGTGGATGTCATCACCACGCAAATGGCGTTCACCAATATTATCGGCAGCCCTACCCTCGTCTCTAAAGATATTTCCATTCAACAGTCCGTTCCCGTGGTACAGGCCATGGATGCCAATGGCAACCGGGATTTAGATTACAATTCCACAACCATATCTGTGGTGGATAACGGTGGAAGAACCATGCTTAATGCGCCTGGCGCAAGTTCGCTGAATGCAGGCTTGCTCACCTTTGCCAACAATTTCCAATTCACTTCAGTGGGCCCTGCCAATACCCTGACTGTTTCATCGACCACACCAAATGCAGCTGCTGGTATACCCTCCGCTGCCACTTCACCGGCCTTTGTGGTGCAGGCAGGTTCTGCAACTACAATAACGGCTGG
>DNZD01000092.1:0-3576 GCA_003504855.1 Cytophagales bacterium | reverse complement strand
GCTGGCGCAGCAGCACCGGCAACCATCTCCTCGACGGTAAACACAAACCCCGGTGTTACGGTATTCAATTTCGTTGTTAACGATGATCCCAGCGGAACTCCCGCAAATCAAGACGATGGTAACCCGACGCTGATTTCGGCCATGACCATTACACAGGCTGCTACCAATAGCGCAACCCTGGCAGACTGGACGCAATCCATTGCCGGTGCTATCCTGACTGATGGTACAACCACACTGGCTGCCTCCGCCATTAATGCAACAAGCATTCAGTTCACCGGAATAAACATCGCTAGCCTAGGCCTGGTTGCCGATAACGGAACCAAAACCTACAGCTTGAAGATTTGGCTGAAAACAACCCTAGGTGGATCTCTTCCTGCAAATATTGATGGCAAAGGTTTCGGATTTGAAATTTTGACCAGCGGAGTTACCGCAAGCACCAGCGGCACCGGATTATTGCCTGCACAAATTCAAAACTCCGGTAGCGCAGATGTGGTGACTGTCGTTGCATCCAAGCTCAACTTCATCTCCCCCGCATCAGCGATTAATGCGAGTGTGAATGTTGCTATTCCTGGAATATTGATTGAAGCAGTTGATAACAACGGCAACCGTGATCTGGACTACACCGGAGCATCGGCTACGGTTCAAAGTGTTACGAACGGAAGCAGTCAAACCATGAGCGGGCAGCCTACTAATGGAACAACTCAATTCTCCGCGGGTACTTTGGCGTTCAATGCCGCTTTCAAATTCACATCCGGGGCAAATACAGATGACGTAACCCTGACTGTCAAATCAGGCGCTAACGGAAATGGAACGACTTGCGGGGTAAACGGCATTATTTGCGGAACATCCCCCGCCATAACCATACTCTCTTCATTTGAATCCCGAATCAACGGAGATCCAACGTTCACTTTCTCTCCCACGATCAACTATCTAAATTATCAGGCAGCCAACATCACGCCTGCAGACATCACCAATGGTAATGGCAGTTTTGAATTGGCCAGGCTTGTACTGTCCGATGGCGATGCGGATGGAACAGCAGGTGACCAAGATGCCTCTGCTACCGTTCTTAATTCAGTAACTATTCGTATTGCCGATGCGGCCAACAATTCCATGATGGCCGGTATTCGCAGCATTGCCTTGTACAACAGCGGTTTTGCCGGAGCCACCGAGATTATGGAACTCACGCCATCACCAGCTGATATTGCTGCGGGACAAATCACCTTTAGTGGCTTGACGATCACTGCTCCAGATGACAATTTGGTGGCCAGTGTACTAACACCAACGCCTATATCTATTCGGGTGAGTTTCATCAACAGCGCTCCAGCTATAACCGACAGAACGTTGTATAGGGCCAGCGTCGTTGCCGCCACGGTTGGTGTTGGTTCACAGTTCCGCAATTCGCCCGGGGACATTGCCGGTTTCCCTGGCGGTTTAACTGCACCCCTTGGCGTAAACATCCTGGATGTAATTGCTACCAAACTGGATTTCACTTCTCAGCCTGCGGCATTTGCCGGTATCCTCCAACCTACTGTTTTTGGACAAGTTGAGGCGCACGACAAATTTGGCCTGCTGGATATCGACTTCCACAATATCCCGGCCAGCGTGACGTCCGGAGTCAGTGTAAGTGGATCTTTCATCTTCTCCAGTGGTATTCTTAATATGTCCACCCTTCAGTATGGAGGCAGCGGAGATGGAACACTCAATGTGTTGGCAGGAGGCCTTTCCAGCAATACCAACAATGTTCCTGCCGGAATAGTGTCAGTACCTTGTAATCATGTGGATGTTATGAATGTTACGGCGTTCTATAATACCGGCGGGGCTGGTGGAGTGGTTACCTCTACCAACCTGGTCGGGGGTACAGCCAATAAAGTCATCTTTGGATTTTCGTTCAATGCCCCTTACACCATTACCTCACCGTCCGTTCAACCCAAAGTCCAGAAGTTCACCATTTCCTTTAATCAGCCCACAGCTGGTGTCTTCTTCAACATGAAGGTAGTTGAATCAACAAACGGTACCTACAGCAATGGTCTGCCTGATGTCACAAGCATTGGCGCTGCACCGTTGACTCAGCCAACGCCTAAAGATCTCTTGGTTGACTTCACCTCGTCACCGCGTGACTTGCAGGCCAACCCCAACCTGACTTACTTCCTGATTGTAGACGTTGACCCGACGGCCAGTGGGGCTACACCAGCCATGCAAGTGTCAGTTGTGGACGGTGGTTTCGGAACAACTACCAATAATAACATTACCATTGTCGGTGGAGCTCCAGGGAATCTGGATAAGGCAAGTTCTTCCGCGTCTGTGTTCGGCCAGACCTATACGTTTGCTTCAATCTTCCCTCCTGTACTTACCAGTTCCTATCCGGATGTAGCACAGTCAAATGTGGACCCCGCTCAGGATAAAATTGAACTTACGTTTAGTGTGCCGGTATTTACGCTCGATGGTAAGGCCACTTTGGTCGACAAGACAAATCCCGCCAATACCGCAATCTTGACTGCCTTGAATGGCGCATACGCTTCAGGCGCAGGTATTGCTGCACAACCTATTATATTCTCGATCCCGTCGGGATTCATGGTCGCTAACCATGAATACTATGTTACTATTCCGCAAGGAAATTTTACCGGAACCGGGGGAACCGGCATCATGGATGCTGCCAACAACGTATTCGGCGGTATCTCCTATTCCGGAACATTGTTCTTCAAAACAGCGAATACCACTCCTCCGAAGTTGCTTGGAACAGCAATCTCCAAGGTACCCGCTGTACCATCAGATCCTGTAGTCACCGACATTACATCTACGGGTGCTACCCTGAATGCCATTTTTGATAAACCTGGAACCGCCTACTTTATGGTGCTGGCATCAAACTCAGCCGCCCCGACCAATGCCCAAATAAAAGGATCAGTTGCCTACGTGGCGAGCCCGGTTATTGCGCGCGGGTCCATGCCCATTGGCAGCACAAACCCGGTTTCTCAGTTTGGAACCATTACTCCGCTTGCCGGAACATTTGCACCCGGAACCCATTATGTTTGGATGTACGCCGAATCGTATTCAGAGCTGAACCATGTTCAGACTCCTATACCCACGACTGCGCCATACGGAGGAGGTCCTAACTTCCTGGAAGGCACGGGTGGACCAACACTAAGTTTCATCGCGCCACCAGTTTCCACTTCACCAACCATTAGCACCAACCTGCCTAACATCTCAATTTGTAATAACAGCTATCAGATTCTGAATGCACCGATTATTATATCTGAGAATGCTAACAATATGTTCTTCCAGCCCAGTGTTGGCGCAGGAACCCAAACATTTAACCTGGTACTTCCTGCAGGATTCCAATTTGATGTTACGCTGAACGGTACCACGCCGAAGTACGGAACCCTGACCCTGGTAGGAACTGACTTCCTGGGCACCGGCAGCCTGAGCTTCCTCGGTAATAGCATCCTCACCGTACAGTTTAAGAACAACAACACGGCATCAAGAGATAAGATCATCATCAGTGGCCTGCGCGTAAAAGCCACCGGATCATCCAGTAACTCGATGTTCCGGTTGGGAGGCAATGCCCTACCATCCATTACC
>DNZD01000152.1 GCA_003504855.1 Cytophagales bacterium | reverse complement strand
AAGACGGGTAATCGGAAATTTTACCCACGAAATGCGGTCATTCAGAAAATGAACCAGATAGTCATTCCCCATCCAAAGCAAAATCCACAAGGCCATGGAAAAAGATGCGACAATGGCGTAATGAACCGGATTCACGCGGCAGCTCGTGCAGGTAAACCAGGTGCACACGACTGAACCGATCAACGATCCGCCAACAACGGTAGCATATTCCCTGAGGGTATAGGACTTCATGGCTTTGGGTAAAGATAAGACTCCATAACCAATGCCGGTCAACGGCAGGTCTTGAGCATTTCTTCCACCATCTCTTTTCCCCATCGGGGCGCCAGGGAAGAATCTTCAGCCGTTGTGAATTTCTCCAGGGCCTTGCGGGCCGTTGCACAGGACTCGTCCATGGGGGCGCCAAAGAATTTCGCGGTACCTGCCTGCATCTGTGCCATAAGGCCCAGGGCACGGGGATTATTGGGATTGAGTGCTACAGCCTGACCAAATAGCTGCATGGCTTGGCCTGACATTCGGGGCCCACGGGTCGCGGGATCGACCGTCAACCGAATCATGGTAATAAAGCCCTGCAAGGCAACAATCTCGGAATTGTTAGGCGACAAAGAATTGGCCTTCACGGCAACCTCATCGGCACGGTCAAGGTATTGGTCCCTGGTAGTCCCATTGGGTTCACGGGTTGCGATCATTACATAACCAAATCCGATATAGTACAAAGGCTCCCACTTATCCTTTTCAGCTGTGGCAATACGTTCAAGGCTGTTCACAGCTGTTTGAATGGCTGCGATATCCTTTCCCTGATAGATGGCCATGATTTGCTGCTTCATCGCAGACTCATACCTGGAGTCTCCGGCAAACACCCCGGACATACAGAAACACCATAAGATCAAGACAACACACTTTTTCATATAGTTGGTTTTAAAGATTTGGCAATTGATTCACCCCCTTGTTCTTAGAGATGGTAATAAACACTCCGAGAAAGATAAAATGTGGTGCCGGCTGCCGGATCGGGGTACGGGCATATACACCCTGTGCATCCGGGACGGTGCTGTAGTTATATCCAAAAATATTGTTGCGATTTGTGAGATTGGTGCAGGATGTATAAATGATAAGCCAGTTCCTGGGCAAGTATGAAATATTCAGACTCAGGTCTTCATAGTAAGGTGTGCGGTCTCCATTAAAAACGGGATTGTTCGGATTGTAATAAGGCCGACCAGTGCTATAGGAATAGGTGAAGCCAATTTGAGACCGGATTGCAGTAACAAAATGCTTGTATACAAAAGAAAAATTATGATTGGATGCGAAAGACGGCATCGCCGACCGCGTGTAGTTCAGGTAGTCCCGTTCGGTATCGAGGTAAGAATAGGAAATCCAATAATCAACATTCCTGATCGTCTGGTTGTCTCGCCAGAATAATTCGATTCCCTTGGCATACCCAAACCCGGTATTGTTGAGCTGATTCGCATCACCATTGATGAAACGGACCAATTGATCATACTTTTTATAATACGTCTCAATCCGGAACGTCCGGTTGTTGGACATCAACTGATAATTAAAGATGAAATGCTCAGCCCTTTCGGTATGAAGGCTGTTGTTGATCCGCAGGTACTGGTTCTGCACCGATTGGTGGAAGGTACCATAGGCCAAAGAAAATTGGCCATTCTTACCCGGACGATAGGCCAATGAAATCCTGGGGTCAACGCGCCACCCGCCGGTCAGATTGTTTAGCTCTGCACGCACTCCGGACTTTGCGACGAGGTGTTTGTTGGCATACGCCTCCACCTCCGCAAATGACCCACTGATAACTTCATCAAATCCCTGTGTCAACACAGTAGCCGTTTTTTCGTCTTGTTTGTTGGCCGTATAGTTTCGCTGAATAACTTCAGAACCAAATCGCACCTCCACCTTGTCTGACACAGAATGCTCAGCCACGGCCTTTACATGGACGCCCTGCTCCTTTTCCTGAAGCGGTACCTGGTCGACACGATAATCATTCAGGTTATAATTGTAAGAGACACCTCCCCTGAGCACCCAATCCTTACCCAATGATTGCCGGTACGCCGCATTGCCGTAAGCATAGGTATTGGACAGGTCGATGGTTTGGCTTAAGGTGGGATCAGCCACATCGTGGTTCCTGAGGGAAAAATTTGAGCGATTGAAATTCCCATACACTTTGAGGAGTCCATCTTTACCTACTTCGGTGCGGAAGGCAGAACTACCTTCTAATGATGTGGGCATACTCACCCAATCCACACGCTGATCAATCAATCCAAAGTAAGGTTTGAGGTTCGTGTACTGAATCTTGGCAGAAACCGAAGAACGATCCCACACCTGGGTATGTGCTACATCGCCACCCACACTGAGCAGCCCGATATCAGTTTGATTGAGCTCGGCTTTATCTTTTGAATTCAGGACGAGTGCCGATGATAGTGCCTGACCATATTCGGCACTGTAACCTCCCGTACTGAAACTGGTACCCTTAAACATGAAGGGCATGAAACGTCCACGTCCGGGTGTGTTGGGCGCCGAAGGTCCGTAGGCATTGAATACCGCCATACCGTCGATAAAGGTGCGCGTTTCATTGCTGTCCCCACCCCGCACAAACAACCGACCACTTTCACCATTCTTGGTCGTGCCTGGCAATGTGTTCAGCGCACCGGCAATGTCAGCCGTAGCACCCGCGGTAGTCGCAATGTCAACTGCCTTCAAAATGGTACGCCGCTTCTCGTCTCCTGCCGTAAACGATCCGGCTGAAATAGTGACCGCATCAAGTTGATTGATCTCCTCCCTGAGGACGATGGCAATTGTGATTGGCTTTTTCTCCAGTGAGATCACCTGGGTGAAGCGTTGGTATCCTACAAATGATGCCACCAACGTAGCAGTACCTCGCTCCGGTGTGGTGAAACTGAACGTACCATCGATTCCTGAACTGGCTCCGTCATAGAAACCTTCCAGGGAAATATTAGCACCGGGAATTTTTTCACCATGCTCATCCGTCACGGTGCCGCTGATCTGCGTTTGACCCGTCGCGCCAAACGAAAGGATGAGGAGAAAAATAAGAAGGAGGTTTTTCATGCGCTATAACACGACAAAAGTGCATGACAGATCATGGCTGGTAAAAAGCAAGTCACCAGACTGTCGGATGCCCGGGATGAAGTGTCAATGGGCTCTGGTGGACCGAAAGTCCTGTTCGTCACGACAGCCATTTTCTTGACCGGAATGCTTATTTTTGCGCCGCCTGAAACAGATTTTCAGGCTTTCTATTGCATCATGGCTGAATATACCCGAGAAGAAATCCGACAGATCGAAGACAAGTGG
>DNZD01000047.1 GCA_003504855.1 Cytophagales bacterium | reverse complement strand
GAGCTTGAAGTGCGGATTGGCGCGATCCTTCGACGGATTGAGCGGCATGCTGCCGTTCCTGCCTAAAGTAAATACCCCCAATTTCGCGCAATTTTGGGGTATTTGTCAGTAGTTGGGTGACTGAATAGTGCTATATTTCCGGGATTGCAGACCGGTATGAGCACTCCCATTCAATGCCTTATTGTAGACGATGACGAAATGTCGCGTAAACTGCTGGGTCAGTTGGTTTCTCAGCTGAAGAATTGGGAATTGGCCGGATCATGCGCAAGCGCCCTTGAAGCCAGAGAGTTCCTGCAACAACATACTGTGGATGTGTTGTTCCTGGATGTCGAGATGAATGAGTTAAGCGGGCTCGATCTGCTGAAGTTGCTCAAGTCGCAACCTGAAGTGGTGATCGTTTCCTCAAAGGAAAAATATGCCATCAATGCCTTCGAGTATGAAGTGACGGACTACATTCTCAAACCGGTTTCCATGGAGCGATTCATGAAGGCGGTTGACCGGGTCGAATCCAGGTTGGCCCATGACAAGGAGAACTACGCTACCCATGATTCTGTCTTTGTAAAAGCCAATAACCAGGTTCTCAATATTCGTCTCACGGATATTCATTACGTCGAAGCCTACGGAGACTACGTGAATCTCTTTACTGAAAAAGATCGCTTTGTCGTGCATGGCACGATGAAGGGGATCGGGTCTAAACTTCCCTCTGATCAATTTCTCCGCGTGCATCGGTCCTTTATCGTGCGTCTCGACAAGATCAACGCCATTGACGAAACCCTGATTGTCATTGGAAAGAAGCTTATCCCCATTGGCGACTCCTACAAAGCCGATCTGATGAGCCGTCTCAAGTTTCTTTAAACAGGCCCCTGCTCAATTCCAATCATTTATCGATGTCTGGCTGTCAGTCATCGAAAAGTGGCCTATACAGGGTGCCTAAGGGATAGTTTTGCGTCAAATTTTATAAAATGAAGCAAACTATACTCTTATTTATTATCGCCGTAGTCGCTTTTGGATGTGTGCGGGAATATGCAACTAATCCGGTTGCCACTACTGAACCGTCCCTGGGCATTACGCCAGGGTTTGAATTCGCCACCACATCAAATTTCTCCCTCACCGTCAATACGCTTGACAATCGGGGGGTTGGCCTTAAGCGAATCCCGCTTACCATCGGTTACATCTCCGGCAAAGACACTGTCGAGCTGGGAAAAATACAAACCAATGATGCCGGTGTCGCCATCTTTACCAATACATTGCCCTCCTATCTCGATGTGATTACGGTAGCCACGGATTATCCAGGTCTCCCTTCCTTCACTACAGCCAAATTGACAACGGGTGCAAATCAAATCACCCTGGGTGGTAAGACGGTTCCGTCCGCTGAGAATACCAGCGGAGCCCCTTATCGCGCAACCGCTGGGGGCAAGACGGTGGGTTTCTCTTATTTGTCCAGCTACGATGCCTCCGGCGTACCTAATAACCTGGAGCCGCTAAACGATTATATTCCTCAGGATCTGCTTGATCTGATTAACACATCTCTTCCGGAAAAAAGGCCTGTACCCCAATACAATCCGGAATACATAGCTGATAACATCGAAACTGACTTACAGGTAAAAGACTCCGCGGATGTTTGGGTGACTTTTGTGACAGAGGGCGCGGGATATCTCAACTCATTAGGCTATTACACCTATGACCTGAATACCCCTCCAAAAACAGTTGATGATATCAGCAATTTTACGGTCGTGTTCCCCAACGTTTCCTTGCCCGGAAGCGGAGGCAACCTCCAGTCTGGAAACAAGGTTCACCTGGGCGTTTTTGCGCCCAATACCGGCATCGGTTGGTTTCTGGTGCCCAATGGCTGGAATGGAAAATCGGTAGATGCACAACCAGAAATCAAATATTCTACAAAGATCCTTAACACCTACGATAAGCCGCAATACCAACAGCAAACTTTGATTCTCAAGGATGCTACCCGTGAGTTACTACTTCTTTCCTTCGAAGATATTTCACGGCCGGGCGGTGATAACGATTTCAATGACGCTGTCTTCTATGTGACAGCCAATCCCTATAAAGCAATTGTAAATACCAATTTCAGTAACGCTAAAACGGGTCCGGGTACCGATACTGATGGTGACGGTGTGTTAGACAAGAACGACGCTTACCCCAATGACCCTGCCCGTGCTTTCGATGTGTATACGCCCGGTAAGGGGACCTATGGAAGTCTCTCATTTGAAGATAACTGGCCAGCCAAGGGAGACTATGACATGAACGATCTGGTCGTTGACTATTCCTATCACTTCATCACCAATGCGGCAAATGCTGTTACTGATATATCGGCAAACTTTATGGTTCGTGCGGTCGGTGCCTACTACAAAAATGGATTTGGAATTGAATTGCCCGTGCCTGCGAATCTTGTGGAAAAGGCTTACGTAAAAGGAACGCCAGGGAACACCCTGATTAAGACCGAGCCCTACGGTGTTGAATCGGGTCAAAGAAATGCAGTCATCATTGTGTTTGATAATGCGCAGGCGCTGTTTAATACTACCGGTATGATCAATACCATGCCCGGACAGCCTTTCGTACAGCCAGTTTCAATTGACATGTCTATTACATTCAACCAACCTGTGAAAATGGTTGATCTTGGATATGCTCCCTTCAATGCCTTCATTTTTGTTGATGGGCAACGTGAAGTGGAAGTTCACCTGCCAGACCAGGCCCCTACCGATCTCGCTAACCTGAAGTTGCTGGGTTCCAATGCCGATAACAGTGTACCTGAAAAAGGTCGATACTATAAGGCTGGTAATGAGCTTCCCTGGGCCATTAACATCGCACAACCATTTGATTATCCGTACGAAAACCGGGTCATCAGTGAGACCTACCTGCAGTTCAGCACCTGGTCCAAGACCGGAGGTATCAATAACAAAGACTGGTACACCAGGAAGGCCGGAAATCGTGACGACTCAAAGATTTACATACCGAAGTAACTGATTCGAGCATAGTTTAGACAGGAGAAGGGGTGCCAAAAGCACCTCTTTTTTTTGTCTGGCAATTCCCCGTGTCTATCGACCAAAGGGCCGTAACCACCTAAAAAACCGCATTTCCGGGGGGTCCAGGCCTACTTTTGCATCGTGTTAAATGCTATGCGAAAGATCATACTACTGGTTTTCATTGTTTCCACAAGGGGTGTTGCCCAGGACTTAGCCCTGCCCGACAACCGTCAGAGTATAGAAATTCTTCTTTCAAACGAATCTGCCATTGATTCGCTTGTCAATCTGGCTATTACAAACTCGTACGCCATCAATGGATACAAAGCAGAGTTGTTGCAACAACATGAAAATGTGAGGCAGGAACGGACACGCTGGCTTTCAACTTTTCGCCTCGGTATCAACTTTTTCTCCATGACCACTTCGGTGAATAGCCTGGATCAGTCCATCACACGCGTGGGAGTACTGCCTAATCTCGGGTTTAACCTGACCGTCGACCCGGAGAAATTTATTAACCGATCCAGCTACATCCGGGAGGCGCAGCAAAACGTGGTGCGGGCCGAAAGCCAGGTGCGTAACCAACGCAAAATGCTCCGTACTGAAATCATTGGTTTGTTCTATACCTACCTGGAGTCGCTGGGCATTTTGGAACTGCGCACATCCGCCAGTCAGAATATGGCCGAGCAATGTCTCCTCATTGAAGAAAAATTTAAAAAAGGAGAAGGGCGCATGGAGGATTTGCTGAACACGCAGAATGCATTGGTGCTTGCGAGGGAATCCCTGCTTAAAGCCCAGTTAAATGTTCGAAAGCTTCGCAAAGAGATCAACATATTGATCAGCGACTCAGAGGCCTATTTTGCCGAACACCCCATGCACTAAGATGGACAACTTCATTGCCATATTACGCATCCTGCATCGTCACCGGATTAAGCTACTGGTGATCCCCGCTATTACCATGGGTCTGGTCTATTATCTCACGGGTAATATGCCGCGGAAATACAAGAGCGATGCCCGGCTTTACCTTAACCTGCAGGAAAACAAAGGCATTAGTCTGACGGATGAAGACCTGAAGCAATACCAGGTTCACTCCTATTTTCAGAATACCATCGAATTGCTGAAAGCCAAACGCACCATTGAGATGGTGCAACGCAAGGCTATTGAGAAAGCCTTGGCCAATACTCCTCCCTTTAACCACGGAAATGAATTGCTGCTTAAGCATCAGGATGAAATATTACATCGCCTCTGGGAGTTGAGCGCAACAGAAGCCGGACCTGCCGGAACCATTGACAGCATCATGAATCGCTACTTGTTGGACCACGGGTTGACGATGGACCAACTGAAAGACGGTATTCTCGCCTTTCGCATTCTGGATAGCAATTTCATGAAGCTGGAATTGACGGAAGATAATGCTGAAAAGTGCAAGGCTTTGCTGGACTTATACATCGAGGCACTGATCGAAGAGAACCGGGTGCTCTCCAAAAACAAAATCAGGGGTCACAAAGACATTATTGAAGGATTGGTGCGTCAAGCCAAAACAGACCTTGACGGAAAAATCAAGAAACTGGAACATTTCAAGGTGAGTAACAACATCATCAACCTGGGTGAACACACCAAGGCCATTGTGGTGTACCTCGTGCAGCTGGAAGGACAACGTGCCAGCCTCCTTTCAAAAATTGCAGCAGGCAACAAGGGAAAAAGCGAGGTGATGGATGCTGTTCGGAACGGCAATGAAATCACCCTCGACCTGGCGACACACGAAGAAATCATCAACCTCAAGAAACAACTGCAGGGAATGAATCACCAGCTCCTGACAGGCTCCCTTCAGCAGGAAAGTGACGCCAACTTCAAGCACATCGAAAAAAATGTAGATCATGTCAAGCAACAGATTGATCAAAAATTGGCGGAGTTGGCGCGCAAAACGCCATACGATCCCAGCAGGATCCAACTTGATCTCGTGTCCAAGTTCGTGGCGTATGATCTTGATGCGGAGACCGCCCAGCATATGGTTCCTGTGATCGATAGTGAAATCGATCGTGTAACCAAATACTCCAGGCGTTTTGCACCATTCGAGTCAACCATTGGTGCCTATGAGCAGGAGATCAGCACCGCTCAGAATGTGTATCTGACCTTGCTAAACAAGCTCAGCTTAACTGAATCCATGGAATTTGGCTCGGGCGAAAATATTGTTGAAGTAATTGATCCACCTTACGTACCTGCCAAGCCCGAATCATCAAAGCGCATGCTGATGGTAGTGGGGGGAGGCCTGGCCACCGCAATCCTTGTCATCGCCGTGCTGATTATTCTGTTTCTGTTAGACGAAACGATTTCTACGGTTGACCAATTTGAGCGATTGTCGACTCAACAGGTAGTTGCGGCATTACCCCAAATCGAAACCAAAAATATCCCACTTGCACAGGCCGGAAACCTGATACAGCAAAAGCAGCTCCTAAAAATCACCAAGACCCTTCAGCGCAAGTGTGCCGGCGAAATCGTTCTTATTGCTTCAACCGAGCAAGGCGAAGGCAAACACTATGTGGCCGAACAAATTCGCAAGACCTGGCAACAATCAGGATTATCGGCTGCCTGGGTAGATGCAGACTGGATGAGCCCGTCCACCATGGACAACTTTGAAAACTGGAAAGAATGGGTTTCCGGCAATGGTTTGCTGCAGCACGATGCATTGTTGCGCGAAAAACTCCAACGTCTGCGGCAAGAATTCGATACCGTGTTTGTTATCGCAGCCCCGTTTAACCTCAGCGGTGAAGCGGATTTCTGGCTTACCCGATGCAGCCAGGTCCTGATGGTCTTCAAAGCGAATCGCACCCGCCACCAGAGCGACCAACGAACTGAAGAATTATTAAATGCCTATCCCATTACACAACTCGGTGTAGTGCTTAATCAATTAAAAGTGGATCGGATGGAAGACTACCTCGGTGAAATTCCTCGTCCAAGAAACGCCATTCGCATTCAAATCAAAAAACTGTTAACCCGAAACTATCGCCTGCTTAAGAACTGATAATTGTATCTCATGAAAACTGTGTTGATTATTCCCGCTCTCTACCTGCTGTTCTACAGCTCCTATTGGCTCTTCCTGACGATCATTGGTGTTCGTTTTGGTAAGCGCAAGAAGTATAAGAACACCCGCAGCCAGCCTCAGTTGCTGCTGATTCTTCCGGCCTATAAACCGGGCCGAATATTTTCCCGCGTACTGGACCATGTCGAAGAAGCCATCCGTGGCAGAAACATTCAGGTCTTTGTTTTGCTCCAGGATATCGGGGAGTATGACCCCACGGCATATGCCCTGAATAAAGGGTTTCATGTCAAGATCAAGTCATTTTCAAACCGGGCTGGAAACTCTTACCAGCATGCCCTGCAATACATCACGCATATCATCTATGACTGGCGCATCGAAGGACGGTGGAATCCCGACTTTGTCATGTTACTCGATAAGGACAATCTGATCGAGCCGGATTTTTTCGAGTCCATTCCCAGTCGCCTGTATGACCAATATGACATTATCCAGGGAAGGAGACGCCCATTGCCGACGCGCACAGCCGTTGGATTCTTCGACACCGTCAGCGAGGCTTTAAATGATGTCATGTTCCGGTCTGCCAAGAAAAAATTGGGGTTTATGGTAGAGATCAGCGGTAGCGGCGCCCTGATCGAAACGGACATTTTTCTAAATGTCATTTCAAAACTGAATCCCGAAGCGCCTGGGTTTGATAAAAACTTCATGGCCCATTTGCTGATGGAGCGGCGTAATATCCGGTCCATCTATTGGCCGGCAAGCAAGATTTTCGAAGAAAAAACCACTGATCTGGAGGCACACAATCCGCAACGACTTCGTTGGTTTGGTGAACAATACTACAATGCACTGTACCATGCCCGCGATCTCGTGGCATCGGCCTTCCGATACCGCCGACTCGCGGCCTTTGACTACCTGTTAACGCTTTGGCGTCCGCCTCGCTCTTTGCAAGTCGTCATCACACCGATGCTAGCTCTCGCCGAGTTGATTGGCTATATTCTTACGCATACCTGGTATTTTGGATTTCCGTTGCTAACCATCTCAGCCATCTGCACGGGTCTTGCAGTCCTTGTCTTTCTGATCACGGAAAAACTGTTGTGGAAAGCATTGTCGTATTCTCTCGATCTGCCCAGACTGGCCATCCACAACGCATGGAATGCCGCGCGCAGTATCCGCAAAGAGAACCTCGGCAAGTTTGTTCATACCACCCATAAATTATGATTCAAACCTTTCATCCTTCAGCGGCTGTCAGCTTCGCGCGCATCGTGAAGGGTGAAGGGACTATGCCTGGTTGGGCGCAATGGGTACTTGGTATTGCTGCTGCTGCTGTGATCGCCAAACTCACTGCCGTTTACGGCATCATCATCGCGCTTGCTGTAATCGTGCTTGTCATAGTCGTTCCGATAGGCACTTCCATGCTATGGCGTGGTGAAGTTGGCGTGTATATCATTTTGCTGCTGGCCTTCTTCATCAGCATCCCCAACCGTCTATATGAAGGCATTCCTATGGGGATATCCCTTGATGTCGTTATCGTCGGAAGCCTTGCCGGTCTGCTGTTTCGATGTGCCCGGGAAAAAGACTGGTCCATCTTCAAGACACCCGTCACCATGGCTATTCTGCTGTGGGCAGGAATGAATGTGCTTGAAGTGGTCAATCCGTTTGCGGCTTCGCGGGCGGCCTGGTTCTTTGTCATACGTCCGGCGGTGGAGTACATGATGCTATTCTTTCTAACGTACAGTGCACTGCATACGCCAGCTAAACTTACCCGGTTTCTGTTTGTACTACTATTCCTGAGTGCATTTTCAGGATTGTGGGGCATCCGTCAGGCAACTGTAGGGTACTTCAGTTGGGAATTCAATTATGTGTTCAGTCATGACCTGGTGCACCTAGTATTCAATTATGGTCGTTGGCGCGCTATCGGCAGCATAGGGTCTCCATCCCAATATGGCATGCTCATGGCCTTCATTTCCATGCTCAGCCTTGCATTGCTTTCGGCGTACAGGGGCATAGGAAAAAAAATCTTTCTTGCTTGCGTCGCCGTTATCACACTATTAGCAATGGTGTACTCGGGAACACGTACGGCGTACATTATTGTACCAGTATTCTACCTGGTCTGGGTAATCCTCTCGCGAAATAGAAAACTGTATTATTCCATTGGTCTCGCCGGAGGCCTCATGGCTGTTGTGGCCACGATGCCAACCAACAATTACCACATCCAGCGTATTCAATCCGTCTTTAGTGGATCTAAAGATGCCTCCTATCAGGTACGCGCCCGCAACCGAAGCATGATATTTCCCTGGATTCTTGCGCATCCCATCGGTGGCGGATTGGGTTCAACTGGTACCTGGGGTCAACGCTTCTCCCCAGGCACGTTCCTCGCCAACTTTCCGCCCGACTCAGGTTTGGTTCGAGTGGCTGTGGAGTTGGGTTGGATAGGGCTGGGTTTTTTCCTTTTTGTCTATTATAAAGTCCTCGTTGATGGAACACGCCTGTTCTGGACAATGAAGAATCCCGTCTACAAGGCAATGGCTGGTGGTATGATTGCCGGCATCACACCGCTATTAATTGCAGAATGGGGACAGGAAGTGGTTGGCGTATTTCCCCTGAGTCTGTTGTTCTGGATGTTTCTGGCCGTCCTGTTCCGTGCCGTGCACTTCGATCGGCAGGAACAACTGGTGGCCACCCAGCAAACCCCTGCAAGATGAAGACCCGCACACGCATATGGTCCCTGATGAACAGTGTGCTGGAATTGCTGGTCGGCTTTGGACTGGTCATTTACATCACCCGCACCTATTCCCTCGATGAATCGGGCCGGTGGTTTCTTTTCATTGCGATCTTTGCACTTATCTCCGGACTTCGGGATGCACTCATTCAATCTGCGCTGATTAAATCAACAGTCGGCATTTTCACTACCGATGCTGACAATGCATTGAAGACCAACCTGGTGGTGACATTGCTCTTTGAGCTGGTGGCTGGCACGCTGGTAAGCATGAGTGGATGGTTAATGCATACGGAACTGGGAAATCTCCTTCTTTTCTATCCCGCCTATTCCTTTCCCAACGCATTCTTTCGTTGGCAGACCTTTTATTGGAGATCGCAATTCAGAACGCGCACCATTTTCATTACTAATTTCATTCAGATTCTGGCACTGTCCGGCGGGCTCTATTGGCTGTACCTGCACCCATCACCATTGTACTATCTGATCGTTCTGTTGGGTGGAACAAGTGCTGTGGCGAGTTTATACGCTTCCGTATTAATGCCCTGGCGGAAATTATTACAGGCTAATGTAGGGTGGAGTCATCTGAAAGTCATCCTCTTCTACGGCAGTTATGCAATGATGCGTGAAGCTGTTTCTGCGGTATCGTCACGAATCAGTTTGTTCTTCTCTGGATCGCTGTTGGGACTGCAGCAGACCGCCATATTGGGTCTTTCCCAGCGATTTGCACAGGTAGCCTTGCTCCCCAACAATGCTTTTCAATCCCTTTTATTTCCATCCCTGGTAAAATCTGTCAATGACAATCGTCCGGAAGAGCTACGTGAAAAAATTGAGTCTTCATTGGCACAATTGCTTGCACTCACCTTACCGCCTGCCTTACTGGGGGTTGTGCTCTCTCCCTGGTTACTAACCTGGGTTAGCGGTGATGTTTATCGCAGCGGTTGGGGACTCCTCAGTGTCTTTCTTATCGTCTCCACCATCATCACGCCATTTGGTGCCGCTTTCGGCAGCCTGGTTACTGCCTTACATAAACCATCGGTGGCATTTCGTGTGGTGCTCGTAAACAGCGTGATCAATATTGTCCTGGGCTTTGTCCTGATGAAATCCTTGGGCCTTTGGGGTGCGCCACTCGCTATGCTGGGTACGGAAGTATTTGGTTTTATCTGGATTTCATCCATTGCCCGATCTATGGCAGGCGTTCGGTTTGCTTCAGTCTTCACCCAAATTCCTTCCGTATATCACCGCCTGTATTCAAAGGCAGCGGATCGCTTCTTCATTGATCGAAAATCATCTTCTTATGTCAACCCCTGATTCCATTCAAATCACAGTCATTGCTGCCACGTTCAACCGATGCGGGTCATTGAGAGAAATGCTAATGGCACTGGCGGCACAAAACTATCCATCATCTCAGTTTGAGGTGCTGGTGGTCAACGATGGTTCATCGGATGGCACACAATCCATGCTTGAATCCATGCAGGCTCAGGTTCCTTATGTTCTTCGGTACTTCAGCCAATCGAATAAAGGACCCGCCGCGGCCAGAAATACCGGTATCCGGCACGCGAAAGGAAGCATAGTGGCATTTACCGATGATGATTGCCTGCCTCAGCCGAACTGGCTGTCTGAAGTATGGACTTCCCTGAATCAGACCAACTGGATGGGCGTGCAGGGCAGTACCTACACCGACCGGCCTTTGGTCACACCCCTTACCCATCAGATCGACAATACAAGTGGAAATGCGAGCGTTCCCACCTGCAATGCAGCCTACCGGCTTGCTGCCCTGAAAGCGGTGCAAGGATTTGATGAAGCATTCCCTTATCCGCATAATGAAGATGCCGACCTGGCCTGGCGTATTGAAAAGCTCGGGGTAATCGGATTCAATCCACTCATGAGTGTCTATCATCCTCCCCGTAAGGATCAATTCTGGAAAGTGGCGCATCGCATGAAAATCATGGAGAGTGAATTCCGGCTTTTTTATAAGGATCCCGCGATGTACCGTGCTAAGCGAAGCCGTTCGCCCTGGATGACAATTTATTATATCGTCGGACTCAAAACTCAATTCTACTACCTGCGCAACCGCATCAAGTATTTCCGCCAACCCTGGCTGATGATCCAGGGACTGCTGCTGAACATCTACTGGTGGGCTGACCTCATCATGTTTTTGCCGCGATTCTTCCAGGTCAACCGATACAATCAAAAATTATTTCAAAGACCCTAACCTAAATACGCCATGAAGATCAAACAGGAGAACTTTAAAGATCAGGAATGGAGTACCATTCGGGAGTCTGATGGGTGGGACTCAGAAAGCTGCCAATTGGTATTGGTATTTGGATCGAAACAATTGCTTAAAGAAGCAACCCACTTCGCGGAGATTAAAAAGAAATATCCCCGTGCCAATATCGTGTTGGCCTCAACCGCCGGAGAAATTGCCGGAGATGAAGTATTCGATGATACCCTGGCCATCACGGCCATCTGCTTTGAGAAGAGCAAGGTTAAGTGTGCTGAAACGCACATCTCCCAATACAGCAATAGCCGGGATGCAGGACATGCCCTGATTCAACAGATCAATCAAGCTGGTCTGGTAAGCGTGTTCGTGATTGCCGATGGCACCACGATTAATGGAAGCGAACTGGTTGCCGGACTCAATGACTTTATATCACAGAAGATTCCGATCATCGGCGGGCTTGCCGGGGATGGAGATGCCTTTGATAGCACGGTGGTAGGGCTAAATGCCGTGCCAACCGAAGGAACCCTCGTGGTGGTTGGACTTTACGGCGAAAGCCTGAGCATCGGCTACGGCTCACTGGGTGGATGGGATGAGTTTGGTCCTGAGCGTACAATTACCCGGTCCGATCGTAACACTTTATATGAAATAGACGGCAAGAATGCGCTTGAATTATACAAGACCTACCTGGGACCCTATGTAAAAGAATTGCCGGGATCGGCTTTGCTGTTCCCCCTGGCGTTATCGCTGGAAGGCTCTACCGAGAAGTTGGTGCGCACGATCCTCACCATTGATGAGACACAACAGTCGATGACGTTTGCCGGGAATTTGCCCGAGGGCAGCAAAGTGCGATTAATGAAAGCTAATTTCAGCAAACTGATCAATGCAGCTTCTGTCGCGGCAGAAGACGCGCTGTCATCACTCGCCAATCATCAGCCCGAATTGGCCATTCTGATCAGTTGTGTTGGCCGAAAGATGATTCTTCAGCAGCGGATTTCAGAAGAAATTGAAGCTGCCCGCGAGCTACTGGGAACGTCGACCTTCATTACCGGCTTTTATTCTTATGGAGAATTGTCACCCCTGAAGGACACCTTCCGTTGTGAATTGCATAACCAAACCATGACCATTACCACCTTGTCCGAGGCATAAGCCTGTTCGTTATGTCATACCACCCCATTCTCGAAAAGCAATTGAAGAAACATCTCCCTCCGGATATCCAAGCCGGTCAGGTTGCAGCCTTATGCGAGGCCGTTTCTCAATACTATGACCTGCTTGAGCGTGACAAGCAGCTATCCGAACATGCATTCTCGATCAGCGAAAAGGAATACCGGGAAACACTCCAGGATCTTCAGACACAACACGACATTCAACAACGGTCCATTGAAAAAATCAAAGGCGTCCTATTGTCGCTGGATCAACGGTACGGGCTTACCCATGAAGGACATGATGACCTGACTTCGGTAGTAAACTACCTCGAGCTCCAGGTTGAAAAATCCCAACGACTCCAGGTGGAGCTAACCGCTTCCAGGGAAGAGGCAGTAAAACTTGCCGCGGCCAAGGGGCAGTTTCTTTCTACCATGAGTCACGAAATCAGAACACCACTCAATGCCATCATTGGCAATATCCATTTGCTGCAACTGGAAAAGCACACAGAAGCACAGACGCCCTTCATACAGGCATTATATACATCCAGCCATAACTTGCTAAGCCTGATCAACGACGTGCTTGACTTTAGTAAGATTGACGAAGGTAAAATTGCCCTTACGCTTCGCCCGATTGAACTGGGCTCCTGGCTCCAGGGAATCAGGGATATTCATGTGCCGAAGGCG
>DNZD01000042.1 GCA_003504855.1 Cytophagales bacterium | reverse complement strand
CCTGATAACCAAAATTCAACAACATCGCATCTTCCTTCTTCACAAAGGCCGCCAGTTGACGCTCAAACTCCAGGTGCTGCAGGGAATTGCCTGACATCATGCGGGCACCCATCGGATACGCCAATCCAAATTGTGCGGCTGCCTCTGCGTCTGTCTTACGCACCTCCGGATGGTTGGCCAATCCGAGATAGTTGTTCAGACTCCAGTTCAAAACACTCCGACCCATGAAGTTCATGTGAGGCCCTATCTCGCCCTCTAACTTGGGGAAAAAGAAATAATCATCAGGCAAGTGAGAGTACTTGGCCAGAGGGCCAGCTTCCATCCGTAGTTTATCAAACAAATCGACCATGGGTGATAGGTTTTTATGTTAAAAATTTGCGCAAATTTAACGAAAATAATGAATGTAAGAACGCTTATTCGGAGAGTGGAAAAATCTGCTTAGCCTTGCATACCAAATCCATTTATGCCTAAAATCAAGAAGATTCTGGTCGCTAATCGGGGGGAAATAGCGCTTCGTGTCATGCGCTCTGCAAGGGAACTTGGAATTAAGACCGTAGCTGTGTACAGCGAGGCCGACAGGAACGCACTGCACGTGCGATTCGCGGACGAAGCGGTTTGTATTGGCCCACCTCCATCGTCGGAGTCATACCTGCGAAAGGACAAAATTATCGCAGCTGCTAAAGCCACAGGTTCTGACGCTATTCATCCAGGCTATGGATTTCTATCAGAGAATGAAGAATTCGCCCACGAAGTGGAAAATGCCGGACTGACTTTCATCGGTCCGCCTCCCCAAGCCATAGAGGTCATGGGCAGCAAGCTCGCAGCCAAACAGGCAGCAGCTAAATTTAAGGTTCCCTTGGTGCCGGGCACCGCTGAACCCATTACAGATGTCGGCGAGGCCAAGAAATTGGCCAAATCAATTGGGTATCCTGTCCTGATCAAGGCTAGTGCCGGCGGCGGAGGCAAAGGCATGCGCATTGTCAGCAATGAAGGTGAATTCGCTGAACAAATGGAGCGCGCGGTAAGTGAAGCCACTTCGGCCTTTGGCGATGGCTCGGTGTTCATCGAAAAATACGTTACCAAACCAAGGCATATTGAGTTTCAGATTTTCGGCGACAAGCACGGAAATGTTGTCCACCTGTTCGAACGGGAATGCTCCATTCAACGGCGGCATCAGAAAGTTGTTGAAGAAGCCCCCTCTTCTGTATTGACGCCAGCCTTGCGTAAAGCCATGGGTGAAGCTGCAGTTAATGTTGCCCGTTCCTGCGGCTACTACAATGCTGGAACAGTTGAATTCATCCTGGACGAAAACCTGAATTTCTATTTTCTGGAAATGAATACACGTCTCCAGGTTGAACATCCTGTAACAGAGGAAATTACCGGACTCGACCTCGTCCACCTGCAGATTCGAATTGCAGAAGGAGAGAAAATTCCTTTCAAACAAGAAGACCTTCGCATCAACGGACATGCCATCGAGGTACGGGTGTACGCGGAAGATCCTGCCAACAATTTCCTCCCGGACATTGGCAAGCTTTCCACCTACCGACGACCGCAGGGTCACGGCATCCGGGTGGATGATGGTTTTGAAGAGGGAATGTCCATCCCCTTCTATTACGACCCCATGATTGCCAAAATGATCTGCCACGCTGAAACCCGGGAAGCGGCCATCGAAAAGATGATTCGCGCCATTGATGAATACACCATCACGGGGGTGACCACAACGCTGGGATTCTGTCAGTTTGTAATGAAGCACGAAGCGTTCCGTTCCGGGCATTTTGATACCCGCTTCGTGGAACAATACTTCAAACCTGAAGTCTTGCAACCCAAATATAAGGACGATACCATGGATTCTTTGGCATGCCTGTTAGCCGTACACGTATTTGATAAATCAACTTCAATAAAAAATGCCGATGTACTGGCAACACCTGCCGAAAGCCGGTGGAAGTCCAACCGAAGCCTGTAACTCCAGACCATGGCAGAAATTCAACCATTCAGGGCCTGGCGTTACAACGCTGCCCTTGGAATAGAGATCGATGAAGTCACGTCTCCTCTATTTGATGTTGTTTCAGAAAAACAACGACAGAATTTATATAAGAACCCGCTCAACAGCATCCATTTGTCTGTACCCCGTGGCACCGCGGAGGAAGCTGCCCACACCTTAGCTCGCTGGAAATCAGAAGGCATATTGAAACAAGATCCGTTGCCGGGAATTTATGTCTACTACCAGTACTTCAAACTACCCGGATCGGAGAAGACATATTGCCGGAAAGGCATCATGTGCCACATCCGTACCTATGATTGGGAAGAGAAGGTTATCCTTCGGCACGAGAACACAATCCCGAAGTCCGTCAATGACCGGGTAGAACTGCTCGACAAAACCATGTGCCATGTCAGTGCCACACATGGACTGTATACCGATCCGGAATTTCGGGTGGAAGCCTACATGGACGAGGCCATTCGCAACCCGATCTACGAAACTGAAGACTATCAGGGGGTACGGGATGTACTCGCCGTAATCCAGGATGTTAAAGTCATTCGTGAAATCATCTCCCTGTTCAGGGACAAGACAATCATTCTCGCCGACGGTCACCACCGTTACGAAAGTTCTTTGATCCTGAAACACAAGCTGGCGGCGGCTAATCCCAATGACACCGGAAAGGAAGGATACCACTTCCACCTCATGTACCTGAGTAATACCGAATCTGACGACTTACGAATTCTACCTACGCACCGACTCATCAAGAACGTCCCGGATTTCAATGAAGAGAAGGTGTTACGAAAACTGGCACCCTACTTCACCATCAAACCCGTTGATGATCCTGACTCTATTTACGAGATCATCCTTGGCAAACCCTGGACCTTTGGTCTCATCTTTAAGGACCAGGCCTTTAAGGTAAGGCTTCAACCGGAAGCCTTCCTGCATTTCAGCTGGCCCTTCCCGGATCAGATCAAACGCCTTGATCTTACCGTCATGCACTACTTCATCATTGAGCAGGCATTTGGGTTGAGCGGCCGCACCCAGCGTTCGTCAGAATACCTTGACTTTGACAGAAGCTTTTCGGACTGCCTCCGGCAAGTATGGACAGGTAAGTGCCAGGCAGCACTAATCACTCAGGAAGTCTCGATTGAAACAGTAAAGCAGGTGTGTGCGAGTGGTTCTACAATGCCACAGAAGTCTACCTACTTCTTTCCCAAAGTAATTTGTGGATTTGCCTTCAGCTCAATACGACAAGACGAATTTGCTGCCTCACCCTTCTCTCCTTTTAACGATGCAATTTAGTCGGAAGCTTATTCTTGCCTCCACCTCTCCTCGCCGGCAATACCTCATGAAAGAGGCAGGCTTTGCTTTTCAAACGGCGAGGCCCGACAGTGATGAATCGTTTCCATCTTCCATGGCACCAGAACGGGTTCCCTCCTTCCTGGCAGAGCGCAAAGCAAAAAGTCTGTTCAACCAAATTACTGACGAGATCATCATCGCTTCGGATACGGTAGTCATCCTCAAGGGGGCCATACTCAACAAGCCTGCAGATGCTGCCGAGGCCTGTAGCATGTTAACCCGCTTATCAGGCAAGACCCATACGGTCATTACCGCCGTCTGTTTGATGGACCGGAACAAAATAGACGTTTTCGATGACCGGACTGAAGTTACATTTTGCTCCCTCACCGCTGATGAGATCAGGTACTATGTGAACACCCACAAGCCATTGGACAAAGCAGGTGCCTACGGAGCTCAGGATTGGCTCGGGATGGTGGGCATTGAACGCATCAATGGGTCATACTTTACGGTCATGGGGCTTCCCATGCACAAGGTCTACAAACACCTGCAGGCCTTCCAGCCTTAGGCTGTAAGACTGGCTGTCAATTGACTGACTGTTATATCCAGGGAACATCTAAAGTGGCCCTGGGGACAAGCCTTGAAGCCGTGAAGGCCACATGGGCGACAGGACAGCTGTTGATTAGTCTGAACGATGATCGATTGGTCAGATAATGGCCCGAAGCCGAACTCTGGAACAGTTGAACAATACACCGCCGTTACAGGCGCATTGAGTGCTGAGGCCAAATGCATGGGCGCTGAATCATTCACATAATTCATCACTGCTCCTCGCATCAAAGCCGCCGATTCCAGCAACGAGAGTTTTCCCGCAAGGGTAGTTACCGAGGCATTACCACCAGAAGTTCGCAGCTCTTCGCATAAGGGTTGATCGCTTGCGGCTCCCAAAAGATACACCTTCAAGTGGTCAGGAATGGACTGCAGAAATTCAAGCCACTTCTCTTTAGCGTGCTGCTTGGTAAACCAAACTGAGGCTGGCGACAAGGTGATATAGGAGCCAATACCATACGCTGCGATCTTATCAAACTGATCTTTCGTTGGGTAGAGCCTTGGTCTTGAGGCAGGCTCTGAAATCAGGTGCGCGATAAGCAGGTGATTCCGTTGAATCTCATGCATGCCCTCTTGCTGGTGAGGGATCTTGCGGCTGAAAAGGAATGAAAAAGGGTTTTTGTCAAAGCCTACCGTTTCACCCGCTCCTGAGCAGACAGTGATGATGCCTGTTGTCGCAAAGCGTTGTACGTTGATCGCTGCGCTATAACGATTGCTCCTGATCTTTCGAATGAGGTGAAATAAATTCCGGTATTTATTGCGCTTGTCAAATACAATAACTTCACGCAACAAAGGATGACCTTGCAATAAGGACTCATTCCCCCGGCGCACCACCATGTCGATACTGGCATCCGGGAATTTTCGCTTGAGTGACTCAATCAGCGCTGTGGCCAATATGACGTCCCCAATGAATGCAGTTTGTATAATAAGAAAGGAACGCGACATGCACTATTGCAGGGTAGGCCTAATTCGGGTCTGATAATAACTCATGGACCGCGTGATGATCTCCAGGGCGGTATCCTTACCCTGAAAGTCCGGAACAGTAACCACTTTATTCTCCAGGCGCTTATAGGTCTCGAAGAATTCCCTCAATTCCAGGGTGAAGTGCGGCGGCAACTCTTTGACATCCTTCAGATGCCCCACACTGGCATCGTGCTCTGCCACGGCCAGAATCTTCTCATCGGCCAGGCCCTGATCCACCATACGCATCACTCCGATGACCCGTGCGGGTACCAGGCATAGTGGCTGAATAGGCACCAGGGACAATATCATGATGTCCAGGGGATCCATGTCTTCCCCCAGCGTCTGAGGGATAAACCCATAATTGGCCGGGTAATAGACGGATGAGTACAACACCCGGTCCAACTTAAGTAAGCCGGTCTCCTTATCTACTTCATACTTGGCACGCATGCCCGTTGAAATCTCGATGATACCATTAACAAACTCCGGGACCTGTCTACCGGTGGGCGCTTCGTGCCAGGGATGCTTGATCATACCCTAAAGGTAATAAAGAAGCCCCTGTTCGGGGCCTCTTTGCTATTTGGATTCGTCTTTCTTTTCTTCCTTCTTCTTCACCACCTGCTTGATGGCATCACCGTCCTTCAGGCGTTTGGACACCGCCAGGAAGGGCCCTACCACCACCTGTGTGGAATCCGAGATTCCTTCCAGGATTTCAATATTGTCGTAGTCGCTGATACCGGTCTTCACTTCTACCATCTTGGCCTTGCCCTTGTCATTTACAAATACGACCACCTTCTCGGTCTTTTTCTGGACTTTCTTAGGGTCTTCAGCCCGGTTGCTATTTGCCTGTCCACCTTGCTGTTCAGGACCTTCCTTCACCTCCTTGGCGTTCGGATCGCGGGTTGTCACCGCGGCAAGCGGCACAGACAACACCTTGTCTTTCCGGTTGGTGAGGATATCTACGCTGGCGGTCATCCCTGGGCGGAATGGGTAACGATTTCCCTGCTTCATCAGGTCTTTGTAAGATGAGCGAAGTATTAGAATCCGAACTTCAAATTCTGTAATAGCATCTGCGGAAGCCTTGTCTTTGGCCGTATTGGCAATATTCGTTACAAGCCCTTTGAATTGCTTTCCAATGTTCTGATAAGCATCAACATCAATATTAACCGTATCATTCAGGTGCACCCGCACAATGTCATTCTCATTCACGTTCACCCGTACTTCCATTTTGTTGAGGTCTGCTATGCGTAGCATTTCAGTACCACCCATGGTGGCTGTCCCTACTACGCGTTCGCCTTTCTTTACACTTAGTTTGGAAACAATACCAGTAAGCGGTGCCACCACCAGCGTCTTACGCACATTTTCGCGGGACTCTTTCACAGAAGCCTCGGTGCTGTTCACAATAAACTTGGCAGCCTCTACGGTCTGTCGCGCAGAGCTCAAATCATTTTTGGCTACTTCATAATTCTGCTTGGCCAATTGCATATCTGCATCTGAAATCACTTTCTGGCTATACAGTTTTTCCTGGCGTTTAAACTCGGCCTCTACACGGGTAAACTGAGCTTCTGACCGGCTCAAGGCAGACTTGGAAGACTCCAGGTTAGCCCGTTGCTGACTCAAGGAAGCTTCTGCCCGCTCCTGCTGACTTAACCAGGTGTCAGGACGGATCTTCACAAGACCCTGACCCAAACGAACTGAATCTCCATCCTCCACATTGAGTTCAATAATCTCGCCCGACACCTCAGGGGCTAGTTTAACTTCAATCACGGGTTGCACCGTACCGGATGCACTCACCTTCTCGGTAATGCTCAACCGGGAAGCCTTGGCAAATTCAACTTCAATTTCCTTTGTCTTTCCGATCCATCCCGCCTGACGGGCAACGATGAGGAATAAAATAAGTACGACTACACCTCCGATGAGGTAATAAATCAAATTTGATTTCTTTTTTTGCTGCTTTGCCATTCGAACAAATATTAAAGGTGGATTAAGGTGCGATTAAAACTCAATGGGTTTGCCCTGGTAGAAATCAAGAATCTTCTTCTTGAAAATAAAATTGTACTTGGATCGGGTAAGGTCGGACTTGGCGCGGAACAGGTCATTTTCAGAAACCTGGTACTCGATTACACTCAGGGCACCAACCTCAAACCGTTGCTTATTCATCCGATACGCCTCCTCCTGCGCCTTCACTTGTTTAAGCGCTGAAGCATATGAACGGGATGCAGCCTGCGCATCGTTGAATGCTGTTTCGATGCTCTGACGAAGGGTATTCTGCGTCTCGGTGATGGATATCTCCGCAATTTCTTTGCTGATGATCGCGCGCTGAACGTTTGCGCGTGTCGCCAATCCGTTAAGAATCGGAATACTCAGCTGCAGCGATACGCTCTTAAATACGTTGTCCTTCAATTGATCTGCCTGGCCATATTCAGGGGCAATTTGAACCAGGTTGGCCTGATAGGCGTACACCTGTTGATTTCCAGCGGTTACCCCGATGGGCGAGGTGCCTACTGAAAACGTACCATCCGGCTGATAGCGGGCTGCATTAGAAACACTGGAGTAGTTGGAAGAAGCAAGTCCTGTTAAAGACAATCTTGGTAAATATGAACCACGGTTGGCCTTCAGTGCCAGGTTCGCGCTTTCCATTTTCAACACCGCACTTTTGATTTCCGGCATTGACTCCAGCGCAATCTTATATACGGCCTCCGCATTCTGTTCCAGGACTAAGTCCTCCAACTGAAGGTCGGGGATTTCAATTTGCATATTCTCAGTTGCGGGCACCTGCATTGCTTGCTTCAATTGCAGAACAGACAATAGCAACGCATTCTCCTGGTTTATCATGTTCAACTCGTTGGTGGCCACCTGGGCCTCCTGATTAAGCTGATTGGAAATCGACAAGGCACCAGCCTCCACCTGCTTCTTGATCCGGTCTAATTGCTGCTGACTGCTATTCAATTGGTATTTGGCATTCTCAAAAAGTTCCTGGTTAAAAATTACATTGGTGTATAACGTCACGACATTCAAAACCACGTCGTTCTTGGCCTTCTGCAGATCATGGTTGGCTGCGAGCACATCGCGCTGGCTTTGACGAAAGGTATTTTGAAGTCGAAGTCCATTAAACAACGTAAGCGATGCGTTCAAGGAAGAGTTGATGGCGTCTGAATTACGGTTCACAAACTGGTTGGTAACCGGGTTAAGGGCCCGACCATAGTTTTTAGTGAATCCACCACCTGCATTGAGGGTGGGCAGGAATGAGCCTTTGGATTGCAACAGGTTGGCGCGGAACGACTCGACATTATAAAAACTGCGCTTAATCCTCAGGTTGTTCTCCAGAGCAATGTCCACACACTCTTTCAGGGTCCATTTCTTTGCTTCCTGGGCCAGGGCCGGCACGGAAATCAACACAATCAAAATCAGTACTACTCTTCTCATGATGCCTATCAAATTTGCGGTATGTAAATAACTTCCTTTATCCACTTAAGACTCCGAACGTATTCCAGTGTTACAGGTTTTATCCCTGAATCCATTTCTATAACCAGACAAGCCATATCAAACTTCCCACGGCGGGAAACGGACATTGTCGCAATGTTGCAATCATCGTGGGCCAGGACACTGGCAATAAATGCCACACTTCCTTTCACGTCGTCGGCTGTTATGATAGCGGTGTGCAGGTTGGCACTGAAGTCAGCTTTAAATCCATTAACCTCGGCAATGTTGATTAATCCGCCTCCCCGACTCTCGCCGAGTACCTCGATGGACTTTTCTCCTTTAGAAACACGAATGCGTATAGAATTCGGGTGCAGTGTTGAGGCGTTTCCAACCGACTTAAAATGGTATTGGAGCCCTTGCGACTTGGCAAGCTCAATAGATTCCTTGATTCGCTTGTCATCAGTCTTATATCCCAGGAGGCCCGCAAGGACCGCACGGTCGCTTCCGTGGCCTTCATAGGTGCGGGCAAACGAATTGTAGAAGGTAATCTCGGCCTGTTCAGGAACGAAACCCAGAATTTTGTGTGCCGCCAGCCCGATGCGAACAACGCCGGCAGTGTGCGAACTGGATGGACCGATCATAACCGGACCAATCATATCAAAAACACTGCTTTTTTCTGGCATACGGCATGAATACGTTGAAATACCCCAAAAGGATGTAAAAAATACACGAAACGTATTAACAGGCCGCAAAAATAGGATTTCCGGGTAATTCCAATGCCTTGAAAACCTGCATTCGAATTTAAATTGATTTGACCGGAAGCAATTACACCGCGATCGGCGCCTTTATGCCGGGGTGATACTGGTAATTGGCAATCTCAAAGTCCTCAAATGCATATTCAAACAAGCTACCCGGGTCCCGCTTAATGATCAATTGGGGCAATGGATACGGTTCACGTGTCAACTGAAGTCTGGCCTGCTCCAGGTGGTTAACATACAAGTGAACATCCCCTCCCGTCCAGACGAACTCACCCGGCTCCAGCTTACATTGCTGGGCAAAGAGGTGGGTCAGTAAGGCGTAGCTGGCAATGTTGAACGGTA
>DNZD01000147.1 GCA_003504855.1 Cytophagales bacterium | reverse complement strand
AAAAGCCATCCATGCCAATCACCGATCCGATTTTTGAATTGAAATAATTCGTCAGCGTCTGGCCTGTGCCGCTCGCAATTACACCATCGAGTAAAGTATAGGCAGCATTGTGATACGCCCACCGCGTACCCGGATCCGCTTTGTAAACCAAACACGTTTTGTCGGTACAATCCGGATCTGCAACGCCATCGTCGAGACCGGTGGTCATGGTAAGCTGATGGCGCACGGTAATTTTGCTCTCCTGCACTGCGGTCAGGCTGGTCCAACCGGTTCCCAGGTAGTCAGAAGTCTTCGCATCGAAATTGACTTTTCCTTCTTCGTGCGCGATGCCGACCAAGGCCGACGTCAACGTCTTTCCGGCCGATGCCCAGTACCAGGGACTGCTGGCTGTAAAGGCGCCTCCGGTTAACTGAGTTCCCAGGTATTCTTCAATTACGATTTTTCCATCCTTCAGCACGATCAAAGCGCGTGAATTGCTGCTCGCCAGGAATGTCTTCAGATCTGGAATGGCGGCTTCATTCCAACCAAGACTTGCCGGAGTTACTGTTTCCCAGGCATTGGTCGTGGGAAAGTAAAGCGAGTTAGCGCTGGCAGGAACAGGATCAGACTTTTTACTGCAGCCGAAACACAAACCCAATAAAATGAGAAACAAACTCTTTTTCATCACAGCATCTAATTGATTCTTATTCACGCTGAATTTCGCTCCTGTATTTTTCACCACGCTGTTCGGCGAAGATGTCCATTGTAAGCATCACTGCACCCTGCATCAACATGCCTACCCCGACTCCAAGCCAGAATGCCCGATCCCTCATGGTCACAATCAAGAGTATTCCAATAAGTACAAAGGCAATCTCAATCTTCTTGTAAATGCTGAAGTTTTTCATGACTACATCCATGCGCGGAATCTCCTGATTGCGAAATTCTTTACGATCAGTATGGTATAGTTCTGTCAGGGTCTCAAGTTGTCGATCAGTTCTAAAATAAACCGTGCCACCAACTACTACCTGAATGCAGGCAATCAATATCATCGGAATCGCAATTCCTTTATAAAAGGCCTCATTCCACTTTACCCAACCATATACGGAAAATAAAATGGAGGCTAAACCGAGTATCAGAAACAAAAGACTCTCGGATTTCTCGGCAGCAAAGTAACTCTTGATGAATTCCATGGTAAGTGTCAAAAGCGGCTCAATTTAATGCATTTTGAACTATGCCGCTTCTGTAGAATATCTGGTAATTGAGCCCGGAATTTCCAATCTTCGACATAAACCAACCTCAAATCCCATGACCCGACTTTGTTGTGCGCTTGCCCTTTTCTTCATGAGCATTGGCGCCTTAGCACAAACCCTCAAAAAAGAAGATGTTGAACAACTGAAATTTCGCCACATCGGCCCGATTGGAAACCGGGTGTCGTGTGCGGTGGGCGTACCCGGCAACGAACTCGTGTACTACGCGGGTGCGGCCACTGGTGGAATCTGGAAGACGGTAGACGGAGGTCTGAACTGGCGCCCGGTCTTCGACGACAAACCGGTACATGCCATCGGCGCATTAGCTGTTGCCCCCTCGGATGTACAAGTGGTGTACGCCGGAACGGGCGAAAGTTTTATACGATCCAACGTCTCTATTGGAAACGGCGTGTGGAAATCAACCGACGCAGGTGAAACCTGGAGTAACATCGGACTGGAAAATGCCGGCCGCGTGTCGCGCATCATTGTGCATCCTGCGAACCCCGACGTAGTATATGTCTGCGCTGTCGGTCATGCATACGCACCGCAAAAAGAACGCGGCGTGTGGAGAACCATGGATGGCGGAAAAACCTGGAAGCAGGTACTGTTTGTGGATGAAAACACCGGAGCCTCGGATCTTGTCATGGACCCCTCCAACCCACGAATGCTCATTGCGGGCATGTGGCAATTGTCGCTGCGCACCTGGAACCGCACCAGCGGAGGTCCGGGAAGTGGGCTGTATGCGTCGACAGACGGTGGCGATACCTGGAACAAAATAAAAGATGGCGGACTTCCTCAGCAACCCGTGGGGAAAATTGCATTGGCCATGACAGCCGCAAACCCGGATCGTGTATATGCATTGATTGAAACAGGTGATGGCATAGAGAAGCTGGGCGAAAAAGCCGAGGCTGGTGAACTGTGGCGATCAGAAAACAAAGGCAAATCGTGGAAGCTCATTAACTCCGACAGGAACCTGGCCGGCCGTCAGGCTTACTATACCCGCGTTACCGCTTCTCCTGAAAATCCGAATGAAGCGTATTTTATGACGGCGACATTCTTCACCACCATTGATGGAGGTCGTACCACGGAGCCAATTAATTTCATGACACAACCTTATGGCGATCACCATGACATGTGGATCGATCCAAAGAACCCCAACCGGTTTATCGTTGCCCATGACGGTGGCGTGTCTATTTCCGAAAACCGGGGCAAAACATGGAACCGGATTGCATTACCCATCGCGCAGTTGTACCATGTAACTACAGATAATGATGTCCCCTACAACGTGCTTACTAACCGGCAGGATGGTCCTTCCATGCGCGGACCAAGCCGCAGTCTCGTTGGAGGATTCCTTGGACTGGGCATCACTACCGGCATGTGGCACGAAGTAGGTGGCGGTGAATCTGGATTTGCCACGCCTGATCCAACTGACGCCAATATTGTTTGGTCAAGTGCTTCAGGATCTGGTGCCCTTGGTGGTGTGGTGGTTCGTTACAACGAAAAGAACCGACAGTTTCGTCAGGTAGAAGTATGGCCGGACTATACCGCTGGTCATCCGGCGGAAGAAGTGAAGTACAGATTTCAGTGGACATTTCCGTTGCTGATCTCCCCGCATGATCACAACACGGTGTTTGTTACCAGCCAGATGGTGCATCGCACCAAAAACGGAGGTCAGTCCTGGGATGTGATCAGCCCAGACCTTACCATGAATGATAAGTCAAAGCAAATCAAATCTGGCGGACTTACCCCGGACAACATTGGTGTTGAATACGCTAACGTAATCTATGCTTTTGAAGAATCAAGAATGAAGCAGGGTCTTTATTGGGCTGGCACCAACGACGGTCAGGTACAGGTAAGCCAAAACGGCGGTCAGGAATGGGTGAACGTGACTAAGAATATCCCCGAGTTACCTGCGCTTGGAACCGTGCGCAACATTGAGACTTCACGCTGGGTGGAGGGGAAAGCATGGGTGGTGGTGGACTTACATGAAGTAGGAAACTTCCAGCCTTTTGTATACCGCACCACGGACTATGGAAAGACCTGGAAGAAAATCACCAAGGGTATCGACGGTGGCAATCTCAACTATTGTCGCAGCATCAAAGAAGACCCGATCCGCAAGGGACTGCTTTATCTGGGCACGGAAACCAACTTGTATGTTTCTTTTGACGATGGCGATACCTGGCAGATCTTTATGGCTAACCTTCCCCATACCCCCATGTATTGGATTGAAGTTCAAGAACACTTCAACGATCTGGTGGTGGGTACTTACGGCCGCGGTGCCTGGATTCTGGACGACCTGAGTCCGATCCAGCAAATGCCGGCCAACCCATCCGCGACCAAAGCGGCTCTGTTTACACCGAAGAACGCATACCGGTTCAATCAACGCACGGCCACAACCCAGTTCATGCCTGAACCGTCTACTGGTACCGATCCGCCTGAAGGTGCACCTATCAACTACTGGACTACGTCCGACAAGGACAGTGTGAAGATCCACATCATTGCCGCCAGTGGTGATACGGTAAAGACATTCAAGCAGAAGGGGAAACCTGGCATTAACCGGATATGGTGGGACTTCCATGGCAAGCCAACCAAAGACATCACCATGCGCACGTATCCGATTGGTGGTGAATGGATGGATATGGGCAAGACCCGTACGCGTCCGGCCGTCATCAGCAATCCATTTAAAACCTATCGCGTTGCACCGGGTACGTATACGGTTAGCATGGTTACAGGCGATCAAAAGTTTAACAGCACTATTACCGTGTTGAAAGATCCGCATTCAGATGGAACTTTGAATGATATCCAGGCACAGAATGCATTGTTGGCGAAGATTCATGCGGACGTAAATACCATGGCCGACATCGTAAATGAAGCCGAACTGATCCGCCGCCAGTTGTATGACATGCGCGACATGTTGGCAACGCAAAAAGGAACCAAAGCGATAGCACAGGCAGCGGGCAAACTGGATAGTACCATCATGGTTACAGAAGGTAAGCTGGTGCAATTCAAATATACTGGCAGTGGGCAGGATGCTGTTCGTTATCCCGACATGCTCACCGGCAAGATGGGATACCTGGCCAACGCGGTTGCCGTCGCTGACTTTGCGCCAGCCGATCAACACCTGCAGGTGTATGAGCAGTTAAAAGCAAAACTAAATGATGTTACGAAGGAGTGGGCTTCAGTGATCAATGGACCGTTGAATGACTTCCTGAAATTGCTCGACGATAATAAGATCAAACCAATAATTAGAAAGAAGTAAGCTGTTCTTCAAAAATCGAAGAAGCCGGTTAATAGCCGGCTTCTTTATTTCTATCCGGGTGTATCAACTATTTGGCCACCTGTGACTTCTCATACGCCACGGCAGCATGCAACGCGCCGTAGGAATATTTCCCTTGTAGGCTTGCAAAGAGATCTTTGGTGGTGGCGCCTGTCGGCAAAGTACGGTACGATGCCAGAATCTCGTCGACGGCATCATGCGACATGAAGGAATAAATATCCACCTGGCCCGAACCTACGGCCTTTGCCAGATGCCCCTCAATGGTGCCTACCGTCATTTCTCTCTTTTTGGCAATTTCGGTAACTGATAAACCTTCCTTGATATAGTCAAGCGTAATTTCATAGGTACTCCGGGTATCACCATCTTTTTTCTTCCTCGGTTTTTTCGACTTCTTTTCTGGCTTTATCGCGAGGCCGGATTTCTGCAATTCGGCCCGCACTTCTTCCTGCAAGGCTAATCGTTCCTGATGCCGCTTCAGCGAGAGGGGTGATGCATCGAAAACTTCTTCACCGCGCAATATGGATGCGGTGAGCCATACCGCTTTGTCCAGTTCTTCCCATTTCTTGCTGAAAAGCTGGTCAAGCTCGCCAAGTTGATTCAGGTGAGTCTTAACACGCTTACCCTGTCGGATATGCTCCGTATGAATCAGCAATTGCTTCAGGGAGTTGATGATGAGCTTGCGGTAGTAGGCACTTCCTTTCTCCAGTCGGTTGAGCAGACCGGACTGATCCCCGGTAGTCACCAGTTCAGCGAGTTGGTAGCGATAGCGCAGGGTATTATCCGATTCCTGCTCCAGGCCCTCGGCCAATTGTTGCAACACAGGCTTCATGGTAGGATCTAACACCCCTTCGTCAGTATGCTGCTTGTTCATGTGGCGCAGTTCCTGCGCAAGGGCCGAGAAATCAAATGTGCCAGCCAGCAGCCCCTGTAAGAAATCCTGCTGTCGCGTTTTCATCAATTCAGGCAATTGCTCGGGATGATTATTTTGTTCCACGAAGGCAACAATGTTCTTGTCGGTGCTGATCACCGAAGCAGGAATGGGCGACCGAAGAATCAATCCATCAAGACTGCGCAATCGGGACAGTGCAACATATACCTGTCCGTCGGCGAAAGCCTGCGCTACATCGATAATGGCTTTGTCGAAGGTGAGCCCCTGACTTTTGTGTACTGTAATCGCCCAGGCCAGCCGCACAGGATATTGCTGAAATGATCCGATAACTTCTTCTTCCACTTCGCGTGTTTCTTTGTTGACCTTATAGCTCTTGTTTTCCCACTTTACTTTTTTCAGTTGATAGGGAACATGTGTCGTGGCCATGGTAACATGAATTTCATCGCCATCAATATCGGTCACCGTGGCCAGCTTGCCATTGAAATACATCTTGTCCTCCGCGTCGTTACGGACAAACATGATTTGTGCGCCGCGTTTAAGCTCCAACCGTTGTTGAACCGGAAACATGCCTTCCGGAAATTCATATTCGATATCTGCATCAAAGAAGCAGGAAGGACTGTTCAGCGCCTGCAACTCTGCCTTGTTGATTTCTTCAGCTTTGTAGTTGTGTGTTGTGAGGGTGATCACCTCCCGCATTTCGCGGATTACTTCAGGTGGCTCGCAGTGGTCATTGAGCATCACGAGGTCACGCTCTGTCGTCGTATTATTTCTCAGGTTGTTGAGCAGGTCAATAAATACCGTGTCGTGTTGCCGATATATTTTCTCAAGTTCCAGATATAAGATTGGATCCTGTTGAAGGGCATGGGCCTCATAAAACCACGGTGTGGGGTAGTAGCGCCGGAGGGTCTCCCATTGTTCAGTCCGCACCACCGGTGGCAATTGATAGAGATCACCAATGAACAAAACCTGTACCCCACCGAAACTCTTCCTGAAATTTCCCCGCACGGCCTTCATACGATAATCAATGGCGTCGAGGAGGTCGGCTCGCAGCATACTCACTTCGTCAATGACGAGCAGGTCGATCGATCGCAGCACTTGCTTTCGCTCACTGTTGAGTGGATGTTTGCGCGCAAGGGTCTGTTGATTAATATAACCGCCTCTCTCCAACACCTCATCAGCCGCGTTTCGATCCGGAATGAAACTTAAGGGAGGAATCAGAAACTGGGAATGAATCGTAACACCGCCGGCATTAAGTGCTGCGATACCTGTGGGCGCAACCACAATCATGGACTTGTGGGTGATCTCGGGCAATTG
>DNZD01000385.1 GCA_003504855.1 Cytophagales bacterium | reverse complement strand
GTTGAATTTATTGGTTCACAGCGCGGCTATGATTCGGCTTACCTGCTTCCTGAATTTGAAGGTGAAGATGAAACAGGTGCCAGCGACGTTGATTTATCAGATCGCGATGCCCTCTTTGAGGATGCAGCCAGGCTGATTGTCATGCACCAGCAGGGAAGTACATCTTTGATTCAGCGGAAATTGAAACTGGGGTATAACCGGGCCGGCCGATTAATAGATCAGTTGGAGGCAGCCGGGATAGTCGGGCCATTTGAAGGTTCCAAGGCGAGGGAAGTGCTTGTGAAGGACGAAATGAGTTTGGAACAATTATTGAGTGGTCTTAAGGAAAAACACGACAATAGTTAAATTTGCGTCCCAAACGCGTCCAAATAAGGTTCTGGTAATGAAAAAGCTGTTTTTCCTCGCTGTATTTGCCCTGGTAGTACAGGGTGCTTACGCACAATATGACCCCAAGGCCCTCGAAATTCTGGAGGCCATGGGCAGGAAGTATAAAGCCATTCCTTCGTTCGAAGCCACATTCTCTTACACCTTGTCCAACGAGGTGGAAAAAATCAATGAGGAATTCAAAGGCAAAATGACCGTGAAGGGCGACAAGTACCGGCTTACCCTGCCAGAGCAGGAGGTGATCAATAACGGCACAACTCTCTGGACGTATTTGCCTGAAGCCAAAGAGGTGAACATCGACAATTACGATCCGAACTCCAATGACCTGAACCCCTCCAAATTCTACGAGATATACAAGAAGGGTTATAAATACCTGTTTATTGAAGAAAAGATGGAAGGCGGCGTATTGTGTGAAGTGGTAGATCTGATCCCGGAGAAGCGCGATGCCCAGTACTTCAAGGTGAAGATGAATATTGTAAAGAAAGATAAAAGCATTCAGAGCTGGGTGATGTTTGATAAGGCTGGTAATCACTACAAGTACCTGATCACCAAGTTTAATCCGGTGGCCAAGGTGGAGGACGTGTTCTTCAATTTTGATGTAAAGAAATATCCGGGGGTCGAGATTATCGATTTGCGATGAGTCCCCGTGTTCTGTAAGTCCAAAGCCATGCCCACCGCATGGCTTTTTATTTTGGTAATTTGTTCTGAAAATCAGACAAGCCGTAATGATCACCCGACCTGTTGAAATGCCTAACTTTCAATCATGAATCGCGCCCAGCTTATAGCCCAAATCAAAGCCAAGAACTCATACCTCTGCGTGGGGTTGGATACCGACATAACCAAATTGCCGGCTGCCGTTCGCAGATCTGATGATCCGGTCTTTGAATTCAACAAGAGAATCATTGATGCTACCCACCGCTATTGCGTTGCCTATAAGCCGAACCTGGCATTTTATGAAGCCCTGGGTACGCGGGGTTGGGAAAGCTTGCAAAAAACGATTGACTATATACCCAGGGATATTTTCACCATTGCCGACGCGAAACGGGGTGACATCGGAAATACATCTACATTATATGCAAGGGCTTTCTTTGAGCAAATGAAGGTAGATGCGGTTACAGTCGCTCCATACATGGGCGAAGATTCAGTGAAGCCCTTCCTGCAGTTCCAGGATAAATGGGTCATCGTACTTGCGCATACGTCCAATCCCGGCAGCAGCGATTTTCAGCTCATTAAGAATGAAGCAACAGGACTCCCTTTGTATGAAGAGGTGATTCAAAAGGTTGTAGCCTGGGGTACACCTGACAACCTGATGTTTGTGGTCGGTGCAACCCACCCGGACAAAATGAAACATATCCGTTCACTCGCGCCCCGGCATTTCTTTCTCGTACCGGGCGTAGGTGCACAAGGTGGAGATTTAGGAGCGATATCGAGGGCCGGATTGAATGCGGATGCCGGATTGCTGGTGAACTCTTCACGGAATATTCTATACGCATCTTCTGCCGATGACTTTGCGGAAGCTGCCGCCCGGGAATGTGCCCGGATGCAGGAGGAGATGAAGCAATTGCTCCAAATCGTACACTGATGCGAACGATAATCTGCCATGAACGAGTCGTTTATACACTACCTGTGGCAGATGCAGTATTTCCGAAAGGAAAAACTGACGACCACTTCCGGTGAATCGATAGATATCCGATGGCCCGGGCAACTCAATGCCGATGCCGGACCTGATTTCACGGGAGCGCGCATTTGCATTGGTGGTCTAAACTGGGTGGGAAACGTTGAGATTCATGTTCTTTCTTCGAATTGGGTAACACATGGCCATGACACAGATCCTGCTTATGACAATGTTATTCTGCATGTCGTGTGGAAGTATGACCGGGATATTGTGCGCAAAGATGCCACGTTGATTCCAACCCTCGAGTTGGCGGGACGTGTTAATGAAAAGCTGATCTATACATGGCGACAGTTGGTCACCAGCGCCTTCGCAGTACCCTGTAAACGATCTTTTCCCCAGGTGGAGGAGGTCAGAAAACGATCCATGCTTGACCGGTCGCTGTTTCAACGACTGGAACGGAAGGGCCGGGAGGTATTATCCCTCCTCGCCATCAACAAGCACGATTGGGAAGAAACCAATTATCAGTGGCTGGCGAGAAACTTCGGGTTTCATGTCAATGCAGAACCTTTTTTTCAGTTGGCCCGCCATCTGCCCCTGGCAGTGATCCGGAAGCAGGCATCTCACCTGGAAGATGTAGAGGCTTTGTTGTTGGGTCAGGCCGGGTTTCTCGACGGGAATTTCAAGGATCCTTATTTTCAGGAACGGAAACGCGACCACCGGCTGCTCATCCATAAATATGAACTGGCTTCTGTCAAGATGAACCAGTCGCAGTGGAAGTTTCTCCGGATGCGACCAGCTAATTTTCCCACCCTGCGACTCGCACAATTCGGCGCGCTGATCTACCATAGACAGCATCTTTTTTCGGACCTTGTGGAATTGCCGCCCGAAGCCTTGCCGCCATTCCTCGATATAGAGCCTTCATCCTACTGGACAACCCATTATCGCTTTGCGCGTCGGTCACCGGCGCGTGCACACCGACTGGGAACAGACAGTATCTGCAACCTGATCATCAACGCTGTTGTACCTGTGCTCGTTGGGTATGCCCGCATCACCGACCAACAGAAGCTGCTGGACAAAGCAGTGGCAATCCTCGAGCAGTTACCTCCGGAAGAAAACAGAATCACCCGACTCTGGACTGATCTCGGACTTTCGCTTCGCACGGCATTTGATTCGCAGGGAGCTATTGAATGGTACAACAATTCGTGCAAGCCCCATGCTTGTCTTACCTGTGTGATTGGATCATCCCTGATTAATCCGGCCCGGCTATGAGTGGCTTGACCTGGTTTTCATTGTTGATCCTGCTCGCCATCACCTATTACCTGGTGCGCAAAATGAAGTCGGCTGACCGCGGTCTTTTTATTGCGGGACTCACGGTGAAATGTCTGGCAGGTATCGCCCTCGGGCTGACCTACATGTACTATTATGACGGAAAGGGCGATACCCTGCAATATTGGAACGAATCGTCGGTCATCGCTGCCCGGATGACAAGCCCTGCGCAGGCCCTTGACATACTCTGGAGTGAACTTCCGGATTCAACGTTGATGTCGTTCGGGGTTCAGGGTGTTCCGCGTTCCTTCTTCTTTTCAAAGGTGGCTGCCATCATCTCATGGATTACCGGCGGCAATTATTGGATGATGGCCATCGTCTTTTCATTCATCTCATTCCTGACAGCCTGGAAACTTTTTCTACAACTTCAAACATACCGGATCCCGGCTGCGGTGGCTTTGTTTTTCTTTCCGTCAGTCGTTTTTTGGTCGTCGGGGCTGATCAAAGAAAGTTTGGGATTGGCATCGATATATGTGCTGGTGTCATTGTTTCTTACCTGGTACAGACGAGGACATGTTGTATGGTACAATTATATTCTTGGCGTGGTGGCTGTTTGGGTGGGATGGAACCTCAAGTATTACTGGCTGGGAATATTGGCGCCGGTTCTAATTGCCACCGTTTCTGTAGTTTACATAAAGCGACTTCGGCCGTCCTGGAAGTCGTTTGAGCTTGGACTAGCGGGAGTTCTGCTGGCCACCTTTCTAGTGATTTCCACCGGGCTTCATCCTAATTTTTATCCGGAGCGCATTGCTGCCGTAATCGTGGAGAGTAACGCTGCGTTTGTGAGTCTCTCTGAGTCTGCAGGTGTTATCCATTTTGACAACCTGCAGCCTCACGCAGGGAGTCTGCTTTGGAATGCTCCATGGGCTTTGTTCTCCTGTTTGTTCCGACCCTGGATCGGCGAGGCGAGACAGGTAGTTTCTATGTTGGCTGCGGTGGAGAATACTGTCTTGCTGGTGTTGTTATTGCTGGCATGTCGGAGTATCCGATCAGCCTGGCAATCTCCGGATCGGCTACTGACGGGTGCTGTGATCACCTACACAATCTTGTTGGCCGTTTTCCTTGCTTTGTCATCGCCGAACCTGGGTACTTTGTCACGTTACAAGGTCGGGTTCCTGCCTTTTTTGGTAATGCTGTTGCTGGAGGCCAGTCCTGAAGTACGCAGGTGGTTGGGTCGCCTGATTCCCGATTAGCATTTTCATACCTTTGCCCACCTATGGAGAATCCTGTAATAATTTTCGGCGCCAATCACCTGGGCCGGATTGCCAAAGAAATTTTTGAGAGCAATGAAGTAGTTGTTTATGGATTTCTTGATGATAACAAGAAGTTGCACGGCACAGAGCTGGATGAAGCCGCTGTGCTGGGTGGCACCGATGATGATGGATTTCTGAAACTGATTGGAAAGAAATGTGAGGCATTTGTTGCCGTTGACGACAACAAGTTGAGGCGCAGCATTGTGACGATGTTGAAAGAGATTCGTCATGTGCAGCCGGTCAATGCCACTCACAAACTGGCCGCCCTCTCACCCAAGACCGTGCTGGGCTATGGAAACTTTTTTGATACAGGATTCAGTACGGGTCCGGGCAGTACGCTGGGAAGTTATGGGCTTTTTCATGCCCACAGCCATGTAGGTGCTGAATGCACCATCGGTGATTTTGTCCAGCTCGGTTCAGGCAGCATCATCAACCCGGGTGTGGTGGTAGAAGATGAAGTATTCATCGGTTCGGGTGTCACCATCATAGCCGGTGTTTCGATTGGCAAAGGCGCCCGCATCGGCGCCGGCTCTGTGGTAATAAGCAGCGTCAAGGCAGGGGCCACCATGTTCGGAAATCCGGCACAGGCAGTTGCCTCCTGAGATCAGGAAGTAGTCACACTTTCCATACCGATGATATGACGGGCAGCGCGAAAGGATTCGTTATTATAGAATCCTGAAAGAATGCGGTGCGCAATCTGCTCCATGATCAATTCCTCGTCGGTTTTGCCCTGTTTGCCTGTCCAGTAGACACGCTGAGGATGCTTTTTCATATCCTCCACATAGGATTTTGAATGAAGATACTGTTCCTGGGTAAAGGTCAGTGTGAAACAGGTTCGTACTTGTTGTGTTTCCATGGTGAGTTTGTTTACAAGAGCAATGCCAGAAAATTACCTCATTTTACAACCTGTCAAACCCTTTTGTCAAGGGTGGCGACCGGTTTCGGTCGATTTTGTTCGGCCTTGAGACAACGACCATCTGATCTTACCTTGCAGCTGATTATGCGTGAACACATTATTCATACCCTGAAAAACGGCATCCGTGTGGTGCATAACCGGGTGACCTCCACCAAAATTGTCCATTGCGGTATCATGCTCGACATTGGCAGTCGCGATGAATCACCGGCTAATCAGGGCATCGCCCATTTCTGGGAACATATGGCCTTCAAAGGCACCGTCAAGCGAAATTCTTTCCATATCCTCAACCGGTTGGAGTCCCTGGGCGGTGAGCTGAATGCCTACACCGACAAAGAGAAGATCTTGTTTTTCGCTTCCCTGCGCGATGACCATTTCGAACGCGCCATTGAATTGCTGGCCGACATTACGTTCCATTCCGTTTTCCCGTCTACCCAGATCGAACGCGAACGACAGGTGATTCTGGAAGAGATGTCGATGTACCACGATGATCCGGATGGATCTTTGCAGGATGAATTTGATGCGCTCATTTTTCAAAATCATTCGCTGGGCATGAATATCCTCGGCACGGAGCAAACCGTCCGCCATTTTCACCGGAAGGATTTCCGAAGTTTTATTAAGCAGCATATGGACACCCGTCGGATTGTGTTTTCCTGTGTGGGCAATGTACCACCGGAGACTGTGATACGGTTGGCGGAAAAATATATGGGTTCGGTGCCGCGTACCGTGACGAACACCAGGCGTAAGTCTTTCAGTGGGTATAAGCCAACCGAGCGCATACTCCAGCGACCCGTGAAGCAGGCACGATGCGCGCTGGGACGCCCTGCCTTTTCTTTGTCAGACCCGCGGCGCGGTTCGTTTTATTTGCTTACCAATATTCTCGGAGGTGCCGGTATGAACTCCAGACTCAACCTGTCGCTGCGTGAAAAGCACGGGTATGTTTATTCAATCGGCGCTCAATTTATCCCATTCACGGACACAGGCCTGCTGATGCTTTCATTTGGCACCGAGCCGTCACAGTTGAAGAAGAGCCTGCGGCTGGTGCACGAAGAGTTGCGCCGGCTACGCGAGGAAAAGATGGGTACCCGGCAATTGGCCTCGGCCAAGGAGCAGATGCTGGGGCAGGTCGCCATGGCTGAAGAAAGTAACATCAGCTTTATGATGATGATGGCCCGCGGACTGCTCGATGCAGGGCGGGTGCCTACCCTCGATGAAATCTTCTCACGCGTGCGCGACACGTCCGCCATGGATATCATCAAACTGTCGCAGGAGATGTTTGACCCGAAGCACTTTAGTACATTAATCATGGAGCCGATGTCGGCGTAGCCTATGGATTTCCTGCCTAAAAATATCAACGCTTACGCGGAAGCCCTTACCTCTCCGGAGTCACCACTCTTGCAAAAAATCAATCGTGAGACACACGTACTCGTGATGCGGCCGCGCATGCTATCAGGTCACTTGCAGGGAAGATTCCTCTCCCTATGGAGCAAGGCGGTTCGCCCCAAGCGCATTCTGGAGATTGGCACGTACACGGCCTACGCCACCATCTGCCTCGCGGAGGGGTTGCAGCCCGATGGCCACCTGATTACCCTTGAAATTAATGAGGAACTTCAGGAGCGCATTCAACGCTACCTGCAGGAAGCGCAACTCACCGAAAGGGTCAGTTGTCTCATTGGAGACGCCCTTGATATCATACCCACCCTTGACGGGCCGTTTGATTTGGTATGGATGGATGCCGACAAAGAGAACTATAGCCGATACTTTGACCTGGTCATTGATAAAGTTTCCTCCGGTGGATGGATTCTTGCTGATAATGTGTTGTGGAGTGGTAAGGTGGTCGATGCCGCCGACGACAAGGACACCAGAGCACTTACTGCCTTCAATGAGAAGATTCATCACGACAGCCGGGTAGAGCATCTGTTGTTACCCTTCCGCGATGGCATCATGATTATGCGAAAAATCTAGGAATCCGCTATCTTTGGAGCTACCGATGAAACTTTTAGCTCCTGCGCTTATTTTTTGCGGAGCCGCCTTCGGCCAGTCACCGCAAGTCCCCCACAAAATGCAATTTGCGGGGATGACCCTCACCATCCGGGATGATGCACGCCGGGACATTCAGAAAGATGTGGATGCCCTCACTCAGCATCCCAGGTACTTTCTCGTAAAAGCTGAACGGGCCAGAACATATTTCCCCATCATTGAAAAAATCTTCGCTGAGGAGCGCCTTCCCGATGATTTCAAGTTCCTTGCCTTGCAGGAAAGTGCGCTCGTGGCAGACGCTGTTTCTTCTTCCAATGCCGTAGGCTTCTGGCAGTTCAAGGACTTTACGGCCCGTGAGATGGGATTGCGTGTAGATGATGAGGTCGACGAACGAATGAATATTGTGAGCGCCAGCCGGGCCGCCGCGCGTTATATCAAGCAGTGTAACCACTACTTCAATAACTGGATTTTTGCCTTGCAGTCGTATCAGATGGGTGCCGGTGGTGTGATGCGCGCTGTGGGTGAGGGCAACCTGGGCACGCGCCACATGGAAATTACACCTGACACGTACTGGTACGTGCGCAAATACCTGGCACATAAGGTAGCCTTTGAAGGTGCCGTGTCGACGAAGCCGACATTGCAGGTTAGCAAGATGGATGGGGGTGGACGTACGCTGGCAGAAATTGCGAGGGAAGCGGCCATGGATGAAAGCAAACTCCGGGAATTCAATAAGTGGTTGAAGGCAGAACGAATCCCGGCTGACCGTGAATATGCGGTGATCTTACCCACCGGAGAGGTAGTGGCCGGTTTCGGTACCCTTTCGACGGTAAGCGCCAAACCCGCACCAGAGACAGTAGCCAAACAGCCAGTGGCCGAAGAAGCACCAATTAATGGCATACCCACCATTCGCGCCCAGGCTGGTGAATCGATCCGGATGATTGCTGAGCGAGGCGGAATTTCGGTTACCGATTTTCTGCATTACAACGAACTTACCAGTGATCAGACCATCGGAGCAGGACAGATTTATTTTTTGGAAAGAAAGAAGAAGAAAGCCGAAGTCGAAACGTATACCACGCGGGCAGGTGATAACCTCTGGAGTGTAGCCCATCGATTTGGGGTGCAGCAAAAATCATTGCGGAAGTTTAATGGCTTGAATGAGTCCGATCAGGTAGTGGCGGGCACGGTGATCTATCTGGCAGGTCGGAAACCCGCTGCTGGTGAAACAGCAGGGC
>DNZD01000060.1 GCA_003504855.1 Cytophagales bacterium | reverse complement strand
GCCCTTACTGACGGCTATGTAACACATGAGATCGGCCGACAATACCACTTGACACACAGGCGGTAATTAGCGTCGATGAACAGCACGGGTGCACGTCGGACCGCCACCCACAGGGCCTGGCGGCCATCCATGCGGTCCCTGCCGGGAGGACCGGTGATATCAAAAATCTGTTAATTTTGCCTCCTGTATCCAACCCGTGAAGATGAATCTGCTGGATTTTGAAAAACCTATCGCCGAACTCGAGTCCAAACTGCAGGACATGAAGCAACTCGCGGACGACAGCGACGAATCGGTGAATAAGGCCATCAAGGCCCTCGAAAAGAAGATCCTCGACTTGAAGAAAGAAACGTTTGAGAACCTTACCGGCTGGCAGCGGGTATCGCTCTCCCGGCACCCCGACCGGCCTTACACCCTCGACTACATCTACGAAATCACCACCGACTTCATTGAGCTCCACGGCGACCGCAATGTCGGCGACGACAAGGCCATGGTCGGCGGACTCGGCACCATCGACGGGCAGACGTTCATGCTCATCGGCCAGCAGAAGGGCCGCAACACCAAGCAGCGCCAGATGCGCAACTTCGGTATGGCCAACCCGGAAGGCTATCGCAAGGCACTCCGCCTGATGAAGATCGCGGAGAAATTCAACAAGCCTATCGTTACTTTCATTGATACCCCCGGTGCTTTTCCCGGTCTGGAAGCCGAAGAGCGCGGACAGGGTGAAGCCATTGCCCGCAACCTGAAGGAGATGTTCATGCTCAAGGTGCCCGTGATCTGTATCGTGGTGGGTGAGGGTGCTTCTGGCGGTGCACTCGGTATTGCCATCGGCGACCGCGTCTTCATGCTGGAGAATACCTGGTACTCGGTGATTTCGCCGGAGTCGTGCTCATCTATCCTCTGGAGAAGCTGGGATTACAAAGAGCAGGCGGCTGAAGTACTGAAGCTGACGGCCAAGGACATGAAGGATCAGAAACTCATCGACGGCATTATCAAGGAGCCACTCGGCGGTGCCCACACGGATGTGAAGTGGATGTCCACCGAAGTGAAACGCATTATCCTCGAAACCTATAAGGAGTTGGTTAAGCTGCCTACGGCGGACCTGATCAATCAGCGCATCGACAAGTTCTGTTCGATGGGTGTGTACAAAGAATAACCCATGAAGAAGCACGACAGTCACAAGATCAGTTGGCCCAACAAGCTTATTGATCTGATCGTCGTTATTGCGGGCGTTACCATCGCCTTCGCCCTTACCAACTGGCAGCAAGGCAGCCAGGCCGAGGCTAAGCAGCATAGGTACCTCACGTTGTTGCGAAATGATCTTGTCAAGGACCGCGACGTGCTTGTTGAAGACCTGAAGGGACTTCGGGAACAGATTCACAAATGCAACCGGCTGCTGGCGCTTACCAAAGAAAAAGACCCAAAGCCTGATTCACTCAACTACTTCCTAACCGGGATCATGTCACAGGCCACGTTTTCCCCTAACAACTTTACCTTTCAGGCCATCGGACAGTCGGGTGACATCAGCGGCATCGATGATGTTGATCTAATGCGGGAGTTGTCTGAACTATACCTGGGTACCTATCCATCCATCAGGGAAGTTGAACGCATTGCGTTGAACAGCTTTGAAGAGCATATCGTTGGACGAATCGTTTCCGGAAAAGGATTTGGACCCAAAGAAATTAAGGAACCTGGATTTGATGGTCTGGTAAGTGTACTCAACGGACTGAATGGTCAACGCCTGTCTCGTTATGAACAAGCCGTGAAGCAAATCAATTCATTGCTGGATCGCATAAACCCCCGACTGGAAGAATGAACCTACACGTCATCAACACCGGTTTCTTTAAACTCGATGGGGGAGCCATGTTTGGAGTGGTGCCCAAGTCCATCTGGCAGAAGAGCAACCCCGCCGACGCAAACAACCTCTGCAACTGGGCCATGCGCTGCCTGCTGATTGAAGATGGCAAGCAGCTGATGTTGATCGACAACGGCATGGGCGACAAACAGGATGCGAAATTCCTGAGTCACTATTTTCTCAGCGGTGATGATTCACTGATGAAGTCAATCGCAGCGGCCGGATTTTCACCCCAGGACATTACTGACAATTTCCTTACACACCTGCACTTTGACCATTGCGGTGGTGGTGTGGTGAAGAACGGTGTTAAGTTGTCTATGGCTTTTCCTAATGCTACCTATTGGAGTAATCCAGACCACTGGACCTGGGCGACGGTACCGAATCCAAGAGAGAAGGCTTCATTCCTCACGGAGAACATCATGCCGATGCAGGAGCAGGGACATCTGAAGATGGTGGATGTCAGCAAACCATCACCCTTTGGTTTCATGGACATCTTTTTTGCTTCGGGTCACACCGACAAGATGATGATCCCCATGGTGAAGTATAAGGGCCACACCATCTGCTTTGTAGCCGATCTCATTCCTTCGGTGGGACATATCCCGATTCCTTATGTAATGGGCTATGATACCCGACCGTTGATCACTATGGAAGAGAAGCAGCGGTTTCTGAAGGCCGCCGCCGACCATGGATACGTATTATTCTTTGAACATGATCCCGTCCATGAATGTTGTACGGTAAAACACACCGACAAGGGAGTGCGGCTGGATCGCACGTTTGCCTTGCGGGAACTTTAACATGAAGAAGATCGGACTTGTACTTTCAGGAGGTGGAGCCCGCGGCGTGGCCCACATCGGCGTGTTGCAGGCGCTGGAAGAATATGGTGTTCCCATTGAACGTGTGGCGGGAACCAGTGCCGGGTCCATCGTCGGTGCGCTCTATGCACACGGCTATCCACCCCGCGAAATATTCACCATCATTCAGCAAGTGAGCATTTTCAAATCCGTGCGTCCGGCCTGGACCTGGTCGGGATTGCTGCGGATGGACGGCCTGCAGGAGCTGTTGAAAAAGTACCTGCCTGAAAATGATTTTGCTGCATTGAAGTTGCCACTCACCGTGGCGGCTACAGAGATTCGCAAAGGAAGAATCGAATATTTCACCAGCGGAGAGTTGATCCCGGCCATCATGGCATCGTGCAGCATCCCGGCTGTATTCAACCCATTGCCCTTCAATGGCTCCCTGTATGTTGACGGGGGGTTGATGGACAATATGCCCGTTCGACCGATCCGCAGCCAGTGCGATTTCATCATCGGTTCGCATTGCAATGCCGTGAGTCCGATCTACGATGCCACCAACCTCAAGATAGTGATCGAGCGCAGCCTGTTGATTTCTATTGGTGCTAACACGTTGGCCAGCAAGCAACTCTGCGACCTCGTGATCGAGCCCCCGGGACTCGACAAATACAGCACGTTTGATATTGGGAAGGTGCAGGAGATTTATGACATTGGCTACAAGTTCACGAAGGAGAATTTTTCGAATTCCACTTTTGAAAAGCTGCTGTCATGAGTTTTACCCCGACGTTTGAAGAGCAAATTCTGGAGGGCATCCCGTCTGAGTTGCCCGAACCTAAACCGTACGATACATCCGTAAATCATGCACCGCGTCGCAAGAGTATCTTAACCAAAGAAGAGACGAAGCTGGCGTTGCGCAATGCGCTCCGGTATTTTGAACCAGGCCATCACGCCGCACTGGCTCCTGAATTCCTTGAGGAGTTGAAAACCTACGGCCGCATCTACATGTATCGCTTTCGTCCGGATTACGCCATGCATGCCCGGCCGATTGCTGAGTATCCTTACAAGTCCATTCAGGCTGCGGCCATCATGATGATGATCCAGAACAACCTGGACCCGGCCGTGGCTCAACATCCGCACGAGTTGATTACCTATGGTGGCAATGGAGCAGTCTTTCAGAATTGGGCGCAGTACCGCCTCACGATGAAGTACCTCGCCACGATGACCAACTACCAAACGTTGCACATGTATTCCGGGCATCCGATGGGGTTGTTTCCATCTTCCGGTGATGCGCCGCGCGTGGTGGTGACCAACGGCATGATGATTCCCAATTATTCGAAGCCGGATGATTGGGAGCGCTTCAATGCCCTGGGCGTGACCCAATATGGTCAGATGACTGCGGGCTCTTATATGTACATCGGACCGCAGGGAATTGTACACGGCACCAATATCACGTTGTTGAACGCAGGCCGTAAGATTGCCAAAAGGGGTGAGGGGCTGGAGGGAAAGTTGTTTGTATCATCGGGACTCGGTGGCATGAGTGGGGCACAGCCCAAGGCCGGCAAGATTGCGGGTTGTGTTTCCGTGATCGCTGAAGTGAATCCCAAAGCCGCACACAAGCGCTTTGATCAGGGGTGGGTGGATGAACTCACAGACAACCTGGATGAGCTGGTGAAGAAAGTAGCCGAAGCCAAGCGCACCAAATCTGCCACGTCAATTGCCTACGTGGGTAACGTGGTAGATGTATGGGAACGCTTTGCCTTTGAAGAGATATCGGTTGAGTTGGGATCGGATCAGACCTCCCTGCACAACCCCTGGGCAGGTGGTTATTACCCGGTGTCGCTAACGTTCGATCAGGCCAATGCCATGATGTCGGCTCAACCTGAAGAGTTTAAGAAACACGTGCAGGAGTCATTGCGTCGTCAGGCTACGGCCATCAAGCACCATGTGGCGCGAGGAACTTATTTCTTTGACTACGGCAATGCATTCCTGCTGGAGGCCTCTCGTGCAGGAGCGGACGTGATGGCTGCGGACGGTATAAACTTCCGTTATCCAAGCTATGTGCAGGACATCATGGGTCCCATGTGTTTTGATTACGGCTTCGGACCATTCCGTTGGGTATGTACGTCCGGCAAACCAGAAGATCTTGCTGCTACGGACCGGATGGCGGCTGTGGTATTGGAAGAATTACTGGTGACGGCACCCAAAGAAATTCAATCGCAGTTGAAAGACAACATCAACTGGATCAGGGCAGCCGGTGAGAATAAGTTAGTCGTAGGCTCTCAGGCGCGCATTCTCTATGCTGATGCTGAGGGTCGCATGCGTATTGCAGAAGCCTTCAACCGCGCCATTCGGGAAGGCGAAATTGGTCCGGTGGTGTTGGGCCGCGATCACCATGATGTGTCTGGTACAGACAGTCCGTACCGTGAGACTTCCAATATCTACGATGGTTCAAGGTTCACGGCCGATATGGCGATACACAACGTGATCGGTGATTCATTCCGCGGTGCCACGTGGGTATCGATTCACAATGGAGGTGGAGTAGGATGGGGAGAAGTAATCAACGGAGGGTTTGGCCTCGTGCTGGATGGATCCGATGATGCCGATCGCCGGTTACAGAACATGTTGCACTTTGATGTGAATAATGGGATTGCCCGCCGCGCATGGGCACGCAACAATGGCGCCCTTCATGCGATTCAGACAGCACAACAAAAGAATACTGACCTGGTCATTACCATGCCACA
>DNZD01000356.1 GCA_003504855.1 Cytophagales bacterium | reverse complement strand
GGGCGAAGAAGAAGTGCTTATTTGCCGCACCTCCTGGAGCAAAGAAACCATAACGATCAACTGGTCATGAAAGACTTTCAACGGGATCTCAAACCCTCCTTTTTTGCACTGTTAAGTCTGCCATCAACGGCGATGGGCTTTGCGCTATGCGTGCAAATCGCAGCCCTAAGCTGGATTTTGGATACCCAATATCACCTGGACATTCATGAGGTTGGTATTGTGTGGGCTGCCGGACCCATTGCTGGAATCATTGGCCAGGTTCTCGTGGGTTTCTTAAGCGACAATACCTGGTTTTGGGGCGGAAGGCGAAAACCATTTATCTGGATCGGGGGTCTTCTTGCCGGACTCAGTATGCTGGCCCTTCCTAACCTGGGTGCCATAGAATCGGGTACAGGCATTCCCATCTTAACAGTGGCTATTATAGTTGCGCTCACACTCGACTTATCCATTAACATTGGATTCAATCCCACACGTTCCATCATTGCCGATGTAACTCCGGAAGGTTTGAAACGAACACAAGGTTATACCTGGATGCAGACGATCTCAGGCATGTTTGGCGTGCTGGCCTATGGTATAGGTGCATGGTGGGGTAATTACAATCTTATCTATTTCGGCGTTTTCCTGGTGGTCGCTTTTTCCTTGATACCTCCCCTGTTCATCACCGAACCAGCCACCCTTGTCGCTGACCAAAAAAAGGAGGAACAGGGCACCGGGCAATCGAATTGGGGAGAATTGATGAGAATTTATTTAGCTCATGCTTTCTGTTGGGTTGGAATCCAGACAATGTTTGTTTACATGTTGTTTTATATTAGAGAATCGATGGGGATCACCTCTGACACCCAAGCGGGTCAAATAATATCCCTTTCCTTTCTGATTCTTAATACGGTTGGTTTCCTCCTTCCCGGGCCCGTATTGGAGCCCCTGTCAAAGCGAATAGGTCGGGTAAGAGTTCATTACCTGAGTATGGCGCTGATGGCACTTGGGTATACGCTGATTGTGCTTCTGGGAACCACCCCTACGATGCTATACGTATGTATGGGCATAACCGGGATAGGATGGGCAGCTACCGTGAGTTTGCCCTTCGCGATCATGACTGAGAAAGTAAGTAAAGCGAACATGGGTTTGTTCATGGGTATCTTTAATCTATCGGTTGTCATTCCACAACTATTGGTCAGCCTCGTGCTGGGTGGAATCATTCAGGCAGCAGCAAACAAGTCTATAATTTTCATCATCAGTGCCATTACATTGGGAATCTCTGCGATATTGTGGACATTCGTCAAGGAGCGTGCCGTTGCTCGCTCCTAGTGAACTTACCTAAGCGATCATGAGCCTTACCGCCCACCGTCCCCGGATGACATTGCTTCAAATCTGGAACATGAGTTTTGGATTCTTTGGCATTCAAATGGGTTTTGCCTTACAAAATGGCAATGCTTCCCGCATATTAACTTCATTCGGTGCCGATGTGGAGCACCTCTCCTGGTTTTGGCTTGCGGCTCCCTTAACGGGAATGATCGTGCAGCCTATCATCGGTTATTACAGTGACCGCACCTGGACTTCCCTTGGCAGACGTCGACCGTATTTTCTGGCTGGTTCCATTCTTGCCTCTGTGGCTTTGATGTTAATGCCCAATGCGCAGGTCCTTGCCGCGCTGCTTCCGCCATTATACATCGGAGCAGGTATCCTCATGGTGATGGATGCCTCCTTTAACATTGCTATGGAACCCTTCCGGGCCTTGGTTGCTGATTTGCTGCCTGTTGACCAACGTGTATTGGGATTTTCAATTCAAACTTGTTTGATTGGGATTGGTGCGGTTCTTGGTTCGTGGCTTCCATACATCTTTGCAGAATTCTTTGGTGTAGCGAAGACTGTAGCTGATGGTACGGTGGGTGTTCCCTATAATGTAACGTTATCATTTTATGTAGGGGCTGTCATCTTCCTAATTGCCATCTTGTGGACCGTGGTTACTACGAAGGAATTTCCACCAGATAAAGAATACCTGAAAGAAGAATCAGCCAAAGGCGGCAACAAAGGCCTGAGTCAAATACTGTCTGACTTCAGACGGATGCCGGCCACAATGAAGCAACTGGGCCTTGTACAATTCTTCTCCTGGTTTGCCCTATTTACCATGTGGGTATTTACCACTTCGGCTGTCGCCACTCACGTGTATGGTTTACCAGCTGACGATCATACTTCCGTTGCTTTCAATGAGGCAGGCAACTGGGTAAGTGGCATGTTTGGCGTATACAATGGTGTGTCTGCAGTTTATGCATTGTTTCTTCCGGTGATCGCTGCAAAATTTGGAAGGAAACTGACCTATTCCATTTCATTGGCAGCCGGTGGGCTTGGGCTGATATCCATTTATTTTATACATGACCCCAATTTGTTGGTCTTCTCCATGATAGCTGTTGGTATTGCCTGGGCCGGCATATTGGCCATGCCCTATGCGATTCTTGCCGGTGCGATCCCTCCGATGAAAATGGGTATCTATATGGGTGTCTTTAACTTCTTTATCACGCTGCCCCAAATCTTCAGCAGTATCCTGGGCGGACCGATTGTTAAATACATCTATCAGTCTCAACCTATCTACAGCATCGTCATGGCTGGTGTGTTTTTACTGTTGGCTGCCTTCTCTGTACGGTTTGTAATTGACCGTGAAGAAGTCACCCCTGCGCCATGAGCTGGTCTCGAAAAAATACCCTGAATTCTCCGGTACGAACATTGCTGTATCGTCGCTAGTTTATAATTTCAAGTCGATTACCCCAACCTGATATGCAGCGTGTGCTTATACTTGCCCTGGTAGCCCTCGTGGCAGAGGCCTGTTCCTCCGGAAAGGCTGCCCTGAAAAAAGGAGACTATTACGATGCCGTATTGGAGTCCGTGCATCGTCTGCGGTCGAGTCCCGATAACAAGAAAGCCACTGCCGTCCTGCAGCAAGGCTACCCCCTGGCCATTGAATACATTGAAACCTCTATCCAAAACGGAATAGCCAGCGATGATCCTCACAAATGGCGTGATGCGGTGGCTGGTTATGAGAAGATCAATTTCATCAATGATCAGATCAAGACATCACTCGGTGCCATGAAGATCATCCCCAAGCCAGCAACCCGCTTCAAAGAGTTGGCTGATGCCAAATCCAAGGCTGCCGAAGAAGCTTACCAGGCAGGCATCACCGCCTTGATGAAAAACACACGCAACGATTCGAAGGAAGCTTACTTTGACTTTAAGGACGCCAATAATTTTGAGCCCGGCTACAAAGAGTCGATTGAAATGATGAGCCAGGCAGAATTTAATGCTACGATCAGGGTTGCTTATGAAGAGATCAATGCATCACGGGTTAACTACGGCAGCCTGCAGCCAGTGATCAATGGTTTACAACGACAATTCTTGTCCTTCCGACCCATGAGCCAGCAGGACACTGTTCCACCACATCAGTACCTTCGGATTGTATTCAACAATTATCTGCAGGATGCACAACCAACCCTCACCAGGAGTACGGAAGATGTTAAGAAGTCGATAAAAGTTGGTGAAAAGAAAGGCGCCGATGGCAAGCCTGTCGATGTGATGGAGAATGTATCAGCCAAAGTTACCTATTATCGCAAATCGCAAAGGGCATCGGCCAACGCCACCTTTATCATTACCGATGTAAAATCAAACGCCATTCTTCAACAACAAAACATTGTTGGTAACTCTTCGTGGCAGCAGGACTGGGCCACCTTTACCGGTGATTCTCGTGCACTCTCCGCGAACCAACAATCCCTGTGCCGGGCACGCGAAGGTTACCCCAACCCGCAAGACTTATTCAACCAGGCCATCCGCAACCTTGAAAATAACCTCGGAGGCCAACTGAAGTCTTTTTACGCAAGCTATTGAGGTTGTAAGGCAGGCGACAATTGGCCTGTTTGTCTAAACCATTTTGAGCTTTTGGCAGTTAGATGGATACAATTGTATACCATGACAAATTCATCATCTCCCCCGCCCCCCGAAATTGCCACGTTTGGCAATGGGTGCTTCTGGTGTACGGAGGCAATCTTTCAACAAGTGAAAGGTGTGCTTTCTGTTCAATCAGGATATTCTGGTGGGAAGGTAAAAAAGCCGACCTACCGTGAGGTTTGCTCCGGGTTAACCGGGCATGCAGAAGTCATTCAAATAACGTTTGACCCGGCGATGGTGAGTTACGCATCCTTACTGGAGGTATTCTGGAACACCCATGACCCTACGACGCTTAATCGTCAGGGGGCCGATGTGGGCACACAATATCGCTCTGCCATTTTCTATCACTCCGAAGAGCAGCGAGCCACGGCAGAGTCATACAAGGGTCAATTGGAAGCCAGTCGCCAATTCAATAGACCGATTGTTACAGAAATCACGGCCTTTACCACCTTCTACCCTGCAGAAGACTATCACCAAAATTATTTCAACCAAAACGGAGAGCAAGGGTATTGCCAGGTGGTGATCAGGCCCAAGGTTGAAAAATTCAAAAAACAGTTTGCCGGGTCCCTATTGAGCTAAAACAAACGATTGCGGGGCTTTTTTAAGGCTACCCTGTAACCTATAACACGGCAGAACGTTAAACTGCCTCAGGAGAGCAATCTTCTTATAGGTTTAGGTTTAGGTTAAAAAGGCCCTGGTAGATGACCGGGGCTTTTTTATGTCCAAACAAAACCAACATACTACGATGAGAACCTATGCTTTATTTCTGATCACATTCATCCTGTCAGGGTTTGTGCTGACATCTTGCGGGCAGGGAAAAAGTAAATCTATTGCAACGGGGTTTGAAGTGCAGAAGTCAGAGTCTGAATGGAAAGAAATTCTCACTCCTATTCAATTCAAAGTATTGCGCATGAAGGGCACCGAAATAGCTTTCACCGGTGCGTTGTGGGATAATCATGAGCAGGGCACCTACTATTGCGCAGCTTGCAAGCATCCATTGTTTTCGTCTGAAGCCAAATTTGAATCAGGCACCGGATGGCCGAGCTTCTATCAACCCATCAACAAAAAATCAGTTGCTGTTAATACCGACACAAGCCTGGGCATGGTGCGCGATGAAGTGGTGTGCAGCCGGTGTGGTGGTCACCTGGGCCACGTGTTTGACGATGGTCCCAACCCGACAGGTTTACGGTATTGCATGAATTCCGCATCATTGGTATTTGAAAAGGGTAAATAACAACCCAAACCAGTACCCTCAGGGCGTTTCAAAAATTGTCTGTTTGTTATTACCTTTTGGAAAACCCCGTTTCCCATGTGCAGACTTATGGCCTACAAAGGCACGCCGATTGTTATGGACAATCTGCTGTACAAGCCAAAAAATTCACTCATCAACCAGAGTCTGCATGCCCGGGAAATTGAAGAACCCCTCAATGGTGACGGCTTTGGTATCGGTTGGTATGTGCCCGATGTAAATAATGAGCCCGTTACTTTCGTATCCGTAAATCCTGCCTGGAGCAACCGCAATCTCCGTAACCTGGCTCCCAAGGTAAAAGTTGAGTGCATGGTGGCTCATGTTCGGGCAGCCAGCGTTGGGGAAGTTTCAGAATCCAATTGTCACCCGTTTCAGTATAAGAATATATTGATGGCACACAATGGCGGCATTGAGGAATTTGGGAAAGTCAAGCGTAAGTTGCGTGAACCGTTGTCGGACGAGCTCTACAATTGGATCAAAGGACAAACGGACTCTGAGCACATATTTGCTTACCTGCTCAACTATCTTTTTGCGCACCACAAGATCATCACTTCCGATGCGGTGGCCGATGCCTTTGAGCATACTTTTGGTTTCATCAAGAAGCTAATGAAGGAAGCCGGTATCACAGAGGCTGCTTACCTGAATATGGTGATTACCAACGGGCTGTTTATCGTGGCTACCCGCTGGGTGAGCGACCCGCGTGAAGAGCCGCTGACGATGTACCATTCTGAAGGCAGCCGGTATGTAGTCGAGCATGGAATCACCCGGCTCGAGGCACCGGAAGACGATGATCACGCAGTACTGGTAGTCTCTGAAAAACTCACCGATGGCCCGGAGTGGACATTGGTGCCTGCCAATCACCTGGTAATCGTCGAACAAAATCTTAATGTGCGTATACGCGCGATTCACGACCGTTAGACAGAATCTTTTTGCCTCACATGGTTGGATGCATGTTGTTTACGTTCTTTGTAAACTAAACATCATTCACCCATGCTTGATTGTGTAATTGTCGGCGGAGGTATCGTAGGATTGGCAACGGCTCTGCAATTACAGCGGAGACAACCCGGCCTGAAACTTCTGCTGATTGAAAAAGAGGAGTCCCTGGCCGCCCACCAAACTGGCAACAATAGCGGTGTCATTCATTCAGGTCTGTACTACAAACCTGGCAGCCTGAAAGCAACCAATTGCATCAGAGGGTATCATCTGTTAGTGGACTTTTGCCGCCAGGAGTCTATCCCCTTTGATCTGTGTGGAAAGATTGTGGTAGCCACAGAAGAACATGAGCGCCCTCAGCTCACTACACTCTTTGAGCGCGGGATACAGAATGGGCTTACCGGACTAAAGCGTCTAACACGGGAAGAATTGCTGGAGCACGAGCCCCACGTTGCCGGACTAGAGGGAATATTTGTTCCCCAAACCGGTATAGTCGATTACCGGCTTGTGGCAGCCCGTTATGGCGATTTGCTGCGACAAGGTGGCGCCCAACTTCATCTCGGTGAAAAAGTAATCGCTATCAAGGGCCGCGAAGTCATCACCGACAAAGGCACCTACGAGGCGAAACTGGTAATTAATTGCGCTGGATTGTATTCAGACAAGGTAGCCGGCATGACGGTGCAACCCCTGTCAGTCAGGATCATTCCTTTCCGTGGAGAGTATTACAAGCTGCGCAAGGAAAAAGAATACCTGGTTCGCAACCTTATCTACCCGGTACCTGATCCCAATTTTCCATTTCTCGGTGTTCATTTCACACGAATGGCACGAGGAGGTGTGGAAGCCGGCCCCAATGCGGTGCTGGCCTTCCGGCGCGAAGGATATAAGAAATCAGATATTCATTTGGGGGAACTTATGGAGTCGCTTGCCTGGCCAGGGTTTCAGCGTGTGGCCCGAAAATACTGGCGTACCGGCCTTGGCGAAATGTACCGCTCCTTTTCAAAGGATGCGTTCACCCGGGCATTGCAGAAACTGCTTCCGGAAATCACTTCATCAGATCTTGTGGAGGGAGGTGCAGGCGTGCGGGCACAAGCTTGTGCTTATGATGGTGGGTTGGTTGATGATTTTATGATCATGGAAACTGAGCAAGCCATTAACGTTTGCAATGCTCCTTCCCCGGCGGCCACTTCATCGCTCGCGATCGGCGAAACAGTAGCCGGCCTTGCGATGAAGCGATTGTAAATCAGGTTACCCATTGCAGTGTCTCGGCCTGCAAAGGATTTTTGAATTCGGTACCGGATGCCTGAGCGGATTTCCACTCCTTCTTCAGGTCATAATACCACCGTGCCTGTGCATCAGGCTCACCCACGAGCATCAAGGGGGGGTCATTTTCAAGACCCCGGGCCAACTTATTAAATACACCCACATCCTGGCCGATAAATGTCTTTCCGAAAGTCTTGAGTGGCCACCACAACAGTCGTGTTATTGCCAGGGTAGAATAGAAAAACTGGTTTAATTCCGTATGGTGATCATCAATAGGCGTTAATGTAGTAAGGGATATTACCTTGTGTCTTGTGCCAACAGCAATGTGTTCCAACCGATTACCGGGGATATCAAAGAATATTTCTGTTGATACATCGCCCTGAAGCACCTTATACCCTTTTGAATTTGCAGAGGGTGCATGCTTCACCATTTTAAATCCCCGTGCGGTGGGTTCGAAATTCTTGGTTTTCAGTTTGAGTGACTTGGCTGATCGCCAGAACCACGATTGGTGAACGAAGGTGACGTGAGCGGGGTCAATCAATCCGATAACGGAATGATCGATGTTGGTTGGCATCACAATAGACTCCACATGGAGCAGTTTCAGATCGCTGGCCAGGTGAAAATCAGGAAGAGGTTCCTTCACCTCCGGATTAGGTGTCAATTTCTCAGGTATGTAGATCCAGATGGTGCCATTGATTTCAGCCACCGGAAAAGCGTAGGCTTTGATTTTCGAAATATCAGCCTTAGACGTTGGCGGCAATGCAGGGATATTCCTGCAAACGCCCTGGCTGTCGAATTCCCATCCGTGATAGCAACACTGAATGCACCCATTGTCCAATACCCTTCCGGTAGACAGGGGAACGCCGCGGTGCGGGCAATTGTCGCGGAGCGCATAGGGCTTACCATCCTTATCACGACCGAAGACAATTCGGTGATAGGCAATCTGGCGGTGTACTAACTTTCCCTGGGGTACGGCATCAGCAGGTAGCGCGAGGTACCACAGGTTCTTAAGCATGAGATCAGCAGAATCGGCCATGGGGTGTCGGGTAATGATGCAAGTTTACCACATTATCAACGAATTTGCGTTAATTTACATCTCAATTGATTTGGGTTAACCATGAAAGAGATCACGGTAAAAGAGTTAAAAGAACTCATGGATGCACATAAGGATTTTCAGCTGATTGACGTCCGCGAGCCACATGAATTTGAATTGTGCAATCTTGGCGGTGAGCTAATCCCCCAGGCAGAAATTCCCACAGAAGTGGAGCGGATTTCTAAGACCAAACAGGTAATCATTCATTGCCGGAGCGGAGCACGTAGCGGCAACATGATTCAGTGGTTGGAGAAGAACCACGGATTCACCAACCTGTATAACCTGAAAGGTGGCATACTAGCCTGGGCTGATCAGATTGACCCCAGCGTTCCCAAGTATTAAAAAAACAAGCCCTTCGGTTTCCCGAAAGGCTTGTAAACCTTAAACCCGAAAATAATCCAGCGTGTTGCGGGACACAAACCCATGACGGAAAGATCCCCGGCAAACAACGATCCACTGGTACTGCATACATACCGCATGGTCAGCCCTGGTAACCCCACAATCCTGCACCAAAATTAAGGTCAGGATACTCCTAAAGAAGTAGGTTAGCTCAAGGCGTTGTTGATATCTCTCCTGATGTCGTTGATATTCTCCAGTCCTACAGAAATACGAATAAGTCCGGGCATAATGCCCACCGCCTGACGCTCAGCATCCGTCAGTTTAGAGTGCGTTGTTGATGCAGGATGCGTAGCTATGGTGCGCGTATCACCCAGGTTTGCAGAATGAGAGATCATTTGCAATTGATTCAGAAACTTACGACCAGCATCTATACCACCCTTTACTTCAAACGTAACAACGCCGCCACCTGCTTTCATTTGTTTTTTGGCCAAGGCATATTGTGGATGAGAAGGCAGAAACGGATACTTCACCTTGGCTACTGCGGGATGTTGTTCGAGGTACTCTGCAATTTCCAAAGCATTTTGGCAATGGCGGTCCATACGCACCGCCAGCGTTTCCAGACTTTTGGAAAGGATCCATGCATTGAATGGCGACATGGATGGCCCCGTGTGGCGGGCAAAGAACCTGATTTCCTTCATGAGGTCACGCGTTCCGAGCACTGCTCCGCCAATTACACGACCCTGACCATCCATGAATTTTGTCGCTGAGTGCGTGATCAGGTGGGCACCCCACCGCGATGGGTTCTGCAGGTAAGGAGTTGCGAAACAATTGTCCACGTTCAGGATGAGGTTGTGCTTGCGGGCAAGGGCACCTATGGCTTCCAGGTCCATGAGGTCCAGTGCCGGATTGGAGGGCGTCTCCAGGAATATCATCCGGGTATTTGGTTGGATCTTCTTTTCCCAGGCCTCGATAGATTCACTCAGGTCCGCATAGGTATGGCTGATGCCTACTCTTGGAAAAAGTACGGTAAGAATTTGATGGGTAGAACCAAAGACAGAACGGGAAGCCAACACGTGATCACCTGATTTTAGCAATGCCGCCATACTACTGTACATGGCCGCCATACCTGATGCAGTTGCAATGCCGTCTTCCGTGCCTTCCAGGTTGCAGAGCTTCTGAACAAGCTCGTTATTGTTGGGGTTGGAGAAGCGGGTATAAATATTGCCAGGAACCTCATCCGCAAAAAGTGCCCGGGCCTGCTCCGCATCATCAAATACAAAGCTGGAAGTCATATACAAAGGCACCGAATGCTCCCGGTATTCAGTTCGTTCCTGCTGAAGTCTTATGGCATTGGTTTCAAAGTGGTCAAATTGATCGGGCATGTGTTGGATAAGTTTCAGGGTTACAATAATACGTCTTTGCCGGGAGAAGGTGTCGGTTGGGTACTACTTGCCCAACTTCCAACTACCATGGCCGACAGGCTCACCAGGGTAGCCGGAACGAGACTGGGGATACCCAGCGGAGTGACAAATTCGAATACAAGCCAGGCCAGAAAGCCAAGGATCATGGCCCATACTGCACCGATGCCGTTGGCTCTTCTCCAGTACAGCCCAAGGGTAAGCGGGGCAAACAGAGTGACCAGGCTCAATATGGAGGACTCGCCCACGAGCTCATAGATGTTTGACCTCAGCATTGCCATGATGGTGGCAATAAGACTAAAGAGCAACACCGATACCCTGGTAAGCACCAGTATCTCCCGGTCGTCCATGGACTTTCGTAGCAGGGGTTGCACCATGTTCTTACTAAATATTGCTGCAGGGGCCAATACGGCCGAACTGGTTGTGCTCATGATAGCTGACAGCAAAGAACCAAAGAACATGATTTGAACAGCCACGTGGGTGTGCTCCATAACCATCCGTGGCAGCGTGAGTTGGGTATCGCCCTGAAGTTGGTGCGGGTACAAGTGTTTAT